>NZ_JBEYHH010000012.1:72134-212664 GCF_040635175.1 Streptomyces sp. NPDC006997 | reverse complement strand
CGTCGTCCAGGGCGTACGGCACCTCGTAGACGGCGACCTGACGGACCGGCACCCACCCGTTCCGCCCCGCGGAACGGGTGGGCACGGCGATCCGGCCTACTTCTCGGTCACACCCGCCGAGTCGAACGTCGCCACCTCGTGCATCGCGCGTGCCGTGCTCTGCACCAGCGGCAGGGCCAGCAGCGCGCCCGTGCCCTCGCCGAGGCGCAGGTCGAGGTCGACGAGCGGGCGCAGGCCGAGCTTGTTGAGGGCGGCCACGTGGCCCGGCTCGGCGCTGCGGTGTCCGGCGATGCAGGCGGCGAGGACCTCCGGGGCGATCGCGCGGGCGACCAGCGCGGCGGCACCGGCGCTGACGCCGTCGAGGATCACCGGCGTCCGCAGGGACGCGCCGCCCAGCAGCAGCCCCACCATCGCGGCGTGTTCCAGACCGCCGAACGCGGCGAGCACGCCGACGGGGTCGGCCGGGTCCGGCCGGTGGAGTTCGACGGCGCGCCGGACGACCTCGGTCTTGCGGGCCAGCGTCTCGTCGTTGATGCCGGTGCCGCGGCCGGTGACCTCGGCCGGGTCGACACCGGTGAAGACGGAGATCAGGGCCGCGGACGCGGTGGTGTTGGCGATGCCCATCTCACCGGTGAGCAGGGCCTTGTTCCCGGCCGCCACCAGGTCGCGGGCGGTGTCGATGCCGACCTCGATGGCCTGCTTGACCTCCTCGCGGGTGAGCGCGGGACCGGTGGTCATGTCGGCCGTGCCCGGACGCACCTTGCGCGGCAGCAGGCCCGGCGTGGCCGGGAGGTCGGAGGCGACCCCGACGTCCACGATGCAGACCTCGGCGCCGACCTGGTTGGCGAAGGCGTTGCAGACCGCGCCGCCGCCGAGGAAGTTGGCGACCATCTGGGCGGTCACCTCCTGCGGCCAGGGGGTGACGCCCTGGGCGTGCACGCCGTGGTCGCCCGCGAAGATCGCGACGGCCGCGGGCTCCGGGATCGGCGGCGGGCACTGCCGGGACAGGCCGGACAGCTGCGCGGAGATGATCTCCAACATGCCGAGCGCGCCCGCGGGCTTGGTCATGCGCTTCTGCCGCTCCCACGCCTCGCCGAGCGCCTTGGCGTCCAGCGGGCG
This sequence comes from Streptomyces sp. NPDC006997, assembly GCF_040635175.1. Lineage (NCBI taxonomy): Bacteria > Bacillati > Actinomycetota > Actinomycetes > Kitasatosporales > Streptomycetaceae > Streptomyces > Streptomyces sp. NPDC006997. The sequence goes on along the minus strand of NZ_JBEYHH010000012.1, from coordinate 211,545 downwards.
GATCTGCGCGACGGTCTCGGCGAGCAGGTCGTGCGGCTCCTCGCCGGGCAGGGCGCGGCGGCCGTACGTCTCCTCGTGCACGACCCAGGACAGCGGACGGCGCTTGGACCAGCCCGCCTGCATCAGCTCGGGCTCGTCCGGGAACTCGTCGACGTACCCGACGCACAGGTAGGCGACGACCTCAAGGTGCTCCGGCAGGCCCAGCGCCCGCACCATCTCGCGCTCGTCGAAGAAGCTGACCCAGCCGACGCCGAGGCCCTCGGCGCGCGCGGCGAGCCAGAGGTTCTCCACCGCGAGCGCGGAGGAGTACGGCGCCATCTGCGGCTGGGTGTGACGGCCCAGGGTGTGACGGCCGCCGCGGGTCGGGTCGGCGGTGACGACGATGTTCACCGGGGTGTCGAGGATGGCCTCGATCTTCAGTTCCTTGAACTGCTTGGCGCGGCCCTTGGGGAGCGACTTGGCGTACGCCTCGCGCTGCCGCATGGCCAGGTCGTGCATCGCGCGCCGGGTGTCGGCGGAGCGGATCACGACGAAGTCCCAGGGCTGCGAGTGACCCACGGACGGCGCGGTGTGCGCGGCCTCCAGGACGCGGAGCAGCACCTCGTGCGGGATGGGGTCGCTGCGGAAGCCGTTGCGGATGTCACGGCGTTCACGCATGACCTTCAGTACGGCCTCACGCTCCGCGTCGTCGTAAGGGGGTGCGGCCGGGCCGCTGGGCGGCTGCGCCTCCGCCGCCCCCGCCGGGGGTTCCTCCTGCTCGGCGGCCCTGGTGTCCAGGTCCTCGGCGTTCTGCGCGACGACGTCCACCGCCGGGGCGGGGTCGGCCTCGCGGGGCGCGGGGACCGTGGGGACGGCGGGCTCGGGGTGCTGCTCCTGTTCGGGCAGGGTGAGGGGGTGCGGCGGGGTCGGCGCGAGGTGCGGGGTGGTGGGCACGGTGCCGTCGACCGGGACGAACTGCCCGACGGGTCCGGGTTCCACCGCTTCGGCCGGTGCGTGGTCGTCCGCCTCCGGCTGCGCGGGCTGGGCGATCTGCGGGCCGGAGAGGGGTTCCGCAGCTGGCGGGGCGGGGGCGGGGGGTACGTCGTCCGGGGCGGGCGCCGGGGTCGCCTCGGGGGCGGCCTGCTCCGGCTCCGCCACCTCGGGAGCGGCCTGCTCCAACTCCGCCCCCTCGGGAGCGGCCTGGGCCACCGGTACGACGGGTTCCGGAACCGGCGTCGGGTCCGGGACGGGTTCGGGGACCGCTTGGGGAACAGGAGCCGCCTCCGGGACCGGGGCGGGTTCGGGGACCGCCTCCGGGACCGGGGCGGGTTCGGGGACCGCCTCCGGGACCGGGGCGGGTTCGGGGACCGCTTGGGGAACAGGAGCCGCCTCCGGGACCGGGACGGGCTGCGCCTCCTCAGCGACAGGAGCGGCAGGAGCCTCAGCCTCGGCTACCTCGGCTACCTCGGGAGCAACCGGAGCCTCCGGTACGGCGACGGCCTCCGTCACGAGCCGGGTCATGGCGGCCTGGGCGGGGTCGACCGGCTCGGCCTGGACGGCCTCGGTCGGGACAACCGATTCCGCGGGCACAGTCCCGGTGCCGGCCGGAGTCTGCGCCTGGACCTGCGCCTGCGCGCCCCAGGGAGCGGCACCCTGCGGCGGCATCTCCCGCAGGTGCGAGACGTCGAGGTACTCGGGGCCGGTGGTCTGCGGACCCGGGGGCTGCTGCCGTACCGGCGCGCCCGCGGGGCCGCGGTCGGCCAGCGAGCGGACGGGACTGGCGGACGCGTCGGGGATCAGCGGACCGAGATGCAGCGGACGCCGGGGCGCCGCGGCGGAGGCGGCCTGCACCACGGCCGGGGCCACCGGCGCGATGGGCGCGGCAGGAGCCGCGACCGCCTCCGCGCTCACCACCGGAGCCACCGGAGCCGCCGCGCTCACCGTCTCCGCGACCACCTCGGAGGCAACCGGAGCAACCGGAGCGACCGGCAGCTCCTCGGCCACCGGAGCGGGTACCTCGGCGACCGCCTCGCCACTCACCGGAGCAGGCGCGTCAGCGAACCCCTCCGCCGCAGGAACCGGAGGCACCTCCGTCATCGGAACCGAAGGCACCTCATGAGCCACGCCCTCCCCGGCCCCCACCTCAGGCTCAGGCACCCCCGGCTGATGTACGGCCTGCACGACCGGCTCGGGAGCGGGCGGGGGTACCTCGCGGCCCCACGCGCCCTGGGCGCCCGGCAGCAGGAGGTCCTCGTCCTCGGCGGGGTTGTCGGAGAGGTAGGCGTACGCACCGTGCGCGGCGGCGCCCGGCTGCTCCACCGTGCCTGCGTTCTCCGGCAGCCCTTCGCCCGGGACCTGGCCGGTGTCGGTCATGCGTACCCCTCGCCCATCGGTTAGTGCCTCTACGACCTGCTCACCCGGAACGGCGCACCGACCGTCCCGCAGTGAAGAACGAGCGTGCGTGCCGTGCGGCACGAACGACCCGCCCGGAAAAGGCGACAAAGCCATTGAGTGGCATTGTCGCGGTCGTTCCGCCGTCACGACAGCTTGATCCGCGACGGCCCGCTGTGGACTGCGCCACGTTGCGCACCCGCACCGGTGTGCCGTACCACACCCACCCCAAAACGGGCGGGTTTTCCGGACATTGGCCAACGAAGCGCCGGGTGCCCGAGTGCGGTACAACGATCGGCCAGCCTACCGCGCGCGGTACGACAAACGGATCACGGGGAGCGGTCCGGACGGTCCGGAAGCACGCCGCTGAGCAGGAACGCGACGCTCCGCTCCGTCTCCGCCCAGTGCCGGGTGTCCAGTCGCACGGACTGGAGCAAGGCGCACTCGACGTCGTACCCGTGTTCGGACAGGTCACGGCCGACGAGTTCGGCGGCGTCGCGGGTGGCGGCGTGGGTGACGATGCGCTGCGGACGGCGGTCGGCTACGGCGGAGACCACGGCCGCTCCCCCGCCGCCGATCCGTACCACGTCAGGTTCGGGCAGGTTCTCCAGCACGTGCGGGGCGGTCCCGTGCACGGTCTGGAGCTGGACGCCGAAGCGGCGGGCGGCGGCGACGGCGCGGGCGCAGGCGTCGGGGTCGCGGTCGACGGCGATGACGGCGGCCCCGGCGCGCGCCGCCTCGGTGGCGAAGGCGCCGGTGCCGCAGCCGATGTCCCAGACGAGGTCGCCGACCCGGGGTCCGAGGCGGGCGAGTTGGGAGGCGCGCAGCAGCTGGGTCTCGCCCTCGCCGAGACCGCCGCCATACCGCTCGTCGGGCTGGGTCCAGCCGCGCGGCCCGGTGGCCGGGTCGCGCCCGGCGATCCAGCCGCCCTCGGCCGTGCCGCCGGGTGCCACGGCGCCGCCGACGACGATGACGACGTTGGGGTCCCGCCAGGTGTGGTCGGCTGCCTTGTCGGAGGTGACGACGGTGACCTGTTCGCGCTGGGTGCCGAGTTCCTCGCAGATGACGAAGGTGCGGTGGACGCCCTCCAGCAGGAGGCCGAGTTCGGCGGGGCCCGCGCCCGGTGAGGTGAGAACCGCCACCTTCGTGTGGGCCCGGCATACGTTCACCGCGCGTCGCAGGGTGCGCCGGTGGGCTACGACCACATGGGCGTCGTCCCACGGCATTCCGGCGCGGGCGAAGGCGGCGGCGACGGAGGAGACGGCGGGGACGACCTCCACCTCCAGGCCGAACTCGGGGGCGCGCAGGGTGCGGACGACGCCGAAGAAGCCGGGGTCGCCGTCGGCGAGGACGACCGCGGTGCCGCGGTGGGCGGCGACGCGGCGGGCGGCGAGGGCGACGCTGCCGAGGCGGACGCGTTCGGCGTGCGGCGGTATCTCGGGCAGTGCCAGGTGGTGGGCGGCACCGGCCACGAGGGTGGCCGCGCCGAGCGCGGAGCGTGCCGCGGCGGTCAGCGGCGAGCCGTCCCAGCCGATCACCGTGACCCGGTCGGCCATCGTCGTCAGTCTCCCAGCGTTCTACTGCGCAGGTCGTGGGGTCGTTCGCCCGTGAGGGGGCGGGCTGTGTGAGGGTACCCGCTCTGGGCGGGCGGTGGCGGGGGCTGGACGGCCCCGTGTCAGTTCCAGTCGGAGTACGAGGTGAATCCGCCCGGTTCGGCCGTGCCCTCCAGGTCCTCCGGGAGCAGGCTCCAGACGATGTAGTCGGTGCGCACCTCGTTCCAGGTGCCGTCCTGGGCGCGGGCGCGGGCTATGCAGGCGCCGCGCAGGACGCCCTCGCTGATGCAGCCGATCTTCTGCGCGACCTGCTGGGAGGCGGTGTTGTCGGCGGCGGTGCGCAGCTCGATGCGTTCGAGCTTCTGGTCACCGAAGAGCCATCCGGCGGTGGCGAGGGCCGCCTCGGAGGCGTAGCCCTCGCCGCGGGCCCAGGGGGCGACGACGTAGGACATCTGGGTGGCGCGGACGTGCCAGTCGGTGGCGGTGAGCCGGATGAGGCCGACGAGGCGCTGGGTGAGGAACTCGGTGACGGCGAGCGCGAGCCCGCGTCCGGAGGCGCGCTCGCCGGGCGCGTACGCGGTGATCCAGGTGCGGGCGCCGACCTCGGTGAAGGGCTGGGGCACGTCGGTCCAGGCGACGACCTGTTCGTCGTTCATCATGTCGGTGAGCGCGGGGACGTCGTCCTCGTCGAGGGGGCGCAGCACCAACCGCTCCGTGCTGATGGAGATGTTGGGGAAGGTGCTCGTCATGCGCCGCTCCGTAACCTTCGTGACCGTCAGTTCCTGCGAACTGCCCAATATGCAGCATGGGAGCACCGGGCCGCACCACGGGGTCCGCTCCGTTCGAGGGAGCGGACCCCGGGCGGGGGGCCGTACGGTGACGGCGGGTCAGAAGGACGGGATGACGGAGCCGTCGTAGGTGTCCTCGATGAACTTCCGCACCTCGTCGGAGGTGAGGAGCTTGGCGAGCTTCCTGACCCGCGGGTCGTTCTCGCTGCCCTCCTTGACGACGAGGAGGTTGACGTTGGGGTTGTCCTCGGGGGACTCCAGGACGAGGGCGTCCTCGGCGGGCTTGAGGTCGGCTTCGAGGGCGTAGTTGCCGTTGATGACCGCCGCGTCGACGTCCTTCAGGGAGCGCGGCGTCTGGGCCGCCTCCAGCTCCTTGAACGTGAGGTTCTTGGGGTTGGCGGTGATGTCGGCGGTGGTGGCCGACGTACCGGCGCCGTCCTTCAGGGTGATCAGCCCGCCCGCGGCGAGGAGCTGGAGGGCGCGGGCCTCGGTGACGGTGTCGTTGGGTACGGCGATGGTGGCGCCGTCCTTGAGGCCGCCGACCTTGTCCGTCTTCTCGGAGTACAGGCCGAGGGGCTCCAGGTGGACCGGGGCGACGGACACCAGGTGGGTGCCGTTCTTCTCGTTGAAGTCCGCCAGGTAGGGCTCGGTCTGGAAGTAGTTGGCGGTCACGGACCCGTCCTCGGTGGCCGTGTTCGGCGTGACGTAGTCGGTGAACTCCTTCACCTCCAGGTCGAGTCCGGCCTTCTCGGCGAGGTGGTCCTTGACGTAGGTGAGGACCTCGGCGTGCGGCACGGGCGTCGCGGCGACGACCAGCGGGCCGGAGGTGTCGGAGGCGGCGTCCTGGTCCGAGCCGCAGGCGGTGAGCCCGAGGGTGAGGGCTCCGGCGGTGAGGACAGCGGCGGTGATCTTGGCGGTGTTACGCACGAAAAGTGCCTTTCCTGATGGGGTGGTGCGGCCCCGTCGTGGGTGGACGGGGAGTTCGGGGAGGTCGCGCTCAGGCGACCTTGCTGACGTCGGCCGCGGCGGGCTCCCGCGCCTTCAGCAGGCGCAGGGCGGGGGCGGGTCCGGAGCGGGCGCCGCGGTGGTGCAGGGAGCGGGCGGCCCAGTCGCCGGCGAACTGGATGACGGCGATGGCGACGGCGAGGACGGCCACGGTGATCCACATCAGGCCGGTCTCGAAGCGCTGGTAGCCGTAGCGGACGGCGAGGTCGCCGAGTCCGCCGCCGCCGACCGTGCCCGCCATGGCGGAGTAGCCGATGAGGGCGATGACGGTGGTCGTGGTGGAGGCGATCAGCGAGGGCAGCGCCTCGGGGACGAGGACCTTGCGGACGATCGTCCAGACGTTGCCGCCCATCGCCTGCACGGCCTCGACCAGCCCCTGGTCCACTTCGCGGACGGCCGTCTCGACGAGGCGGGCGAAGAACGGGATGCCGCCGATGGCGAGCGGCACGATCGCGGCCTCGCTGCCGATGGTGGTGCCGGTGATCCAGCGGGTGAGGTCCATCAGCGCGACCATGAGGATGATGAACGGCATCGAGCGGCCGATGTTGACGATCTGCCCGATGGCCTTGTTCACCACGGTGTTGCGGAGCAGTCCCCCGCGGTCGGTGAGGACCAGCAGGACGCCGACGGGCAGGCCCGCGGCGACGGCGATCAGGGTGGACCAGCCGACCATGACCAGCGTCTCGGTCCCCGCCTGCGACAGCAGGGGCTGCGTCTCGGACCAGGTCACCGGGCACCGTCCTTCACCGGTACGGGCGTGTCGTCGCCCACGACGTCGATCTGGAGTCCCTGTTCGCGCAGGAAACCGACGGGGACGACGTTGTCCTCGTAGCGGCCGGGGAGTTCGAGCCGCATCCGGCCGATCTGGAGGCCGCCGACGGTGTCGAGGGCGGCACCGAGGATCGATATGTCGATGTTGTAGGTGCGCGCCAGCTGGGAGATGACCGGCTGGGTGGCGGCCTCGCCGTGGAAGGTGACGTCGAGGACGGTGCGGTCGGCGCCGGTGGCCTCGCCGCCGACCGGGAAGAGCGCGGCGGCGAGTGGGGAGCCGGGGGTGGCGAGGAGTTCGCTGACGGTGCCGGACTCGACGACGCGGCCCTTCTCCATGAGGGCGGCCGAGTCGCAGACGCTCTTGACGACGTCCATCTCGTGGGTGATGAGCAGGACGGTCAGGCCGAGCTGGCGGTTGAGGTCGCGCAGCAGGGTGAGGATCGAGCGGGTGGTCTCGGGGTCGAGGGCGCTGGTGGCCTCGTCGGAGAGCAGCACCTCGGGGTCACCGGCGAGGGCGCGGGCGATGCCGACGCGCTGCTTCTGGCCGCCGGAGAGCTGGGCGGGATAGGACTTCGCCTTGTCGGCGAGGCCCACCAGGTCGAGCAGCTCCAGCGCCTTGCGGGAACGTTCCTTCCCTGACTTGCCGAGGATCTCCAGCGGGAGTTCGACGTTGTCCAGGACGGTCCGCGAGGAGAGCAGGTTGAAGTGCTGGAAGACCATGCCGATCCGGCTGCGCGCCCGCCGCAGCTCCCGCCCGGCGCGCGGGCCGCGCCCGGCGAGCGCCGTGAGGTCGCGCCCGGCGACGGTCACGGTGCCGGAGGTGGGGCGCTCCAGGAGGTTGACGCAGCGGATGAGCGAGGACTTCCCGGCGCCGGACTGGCCGATGACGCCGTACACCTCGCCTTCGCGGACATGCAGGTCGACGCCGTCGAGGGCGGTGACCTCGCGACCGCGGGAGCGGTAGACCTTCGTCAGGCCGGTGGTGGTGATCACGTGGGTATCCGTATCCGTCACTGTCGAGTGCGGGGGCATGGGTGTGCCCGGGTGCGGGTTCAGGGGGTGCCGTTCGGCGGGGGCCTGAGTGCGCGCGGCGGCACGGTTCACGTACGCGGTGGGCGTGCGGACATGCCGGGGCTGCGGCGGCTCGCTTCGGGGCGCGAGGCTCAGGGGGTGGTGCGGGGGCCCTCTAGCAGGCGCACATTCGACACATACGGCGAGCACCGGGCGTCATGGTCGCCTCGGTCGCAGGGATGCGGCTGCTCGTCGTGGTCATGCGATCAGTAAAGCAGACGTATCGCCCCGACCAGGCAGCACCGTCCGGATACTGGACAAACTGTGGTCGACGCCACGGCCCGGGGCCGCCAACAGCCCGCGCCGGGGCACGTAATAAGGTCGCTGCATGTTTGTAGCCCTGACCGTGGTGACCGCGGTCGCCGCGCTGCTGCTCGCCGCCTGGTGCGGGTGGGCGGCCTACCGCGACGAGCCGACGAAGGACTGGCACTTCATCGGGATGGCCGTGGTGACCGTGCTGGCGCTGGTCCAGCTGGTGGTCGGGATCGTGCAGCTCGCCCGGGGCGAGGACGCGGAGCAGGGCACGGCGATCTTCGTCTCGTACCTGGTGGGGGCGTTCCTGTGCGTCCCGGCGGCCGGGTTCATGTCGCTGGCGGAGCGCAGCCGGTGGGGTTCGGTGACCGTCGCCGCGGCCGGTGTGGTGCTGGCCGTGCTCCAGGTGCGGCTCTACGACATCTGGGGAGGCTGACGTGGGGGCGGCGCGGGAGAGGTCACGGCTGATCAGCGGGCCGGGGCTGCTGCTGGTCTGGCTGTACGGGGTGATGGTCGTCGGCGCGGTGTCGCGCTCGGTGTACCAGATCGCCACCGAGTTCGACCGGGCCCCGCTCGCCTACTCGCTGTCGGCGGTGGCGGGGCTGGTCTACGGCTTCATCACCTACACGCTGGTGCGCGGCGGGGAGACGGCCCGGCGGGCGGCGGTGGTGTGCTGCGCCGCCGAGCTGCTGGGCGTGTTGGTCGTCGGCACCTGGACGCTCGCCGACCCGTCCGCGTTCCCCGACGCCACGGTCTGGTCGGACTACGGCATGGGGTACCTGTTCATCCCGGTGCTGCTGCCGCTGTCCGCGCTGTACTGGCTGCGCAGGGCGCGGACCTCGGCGCCGGGGGCGGCCCAGGAGGCTTAGGGGGCGTCGCGGAAGTCCCGCCTGCCGCCTGACGCCCGGCACGCCCTGCGGCCGGACGACGGGACTGGCGCCACCGCCTTCTAGGCGGTGGCGGCGTACTCGCCCGCCTGCTTCTCCAGGACGATCATCGGGACGCCGTCGGCGCCCTGTGAGGTGCCCACCGTGTGGTAGCCGACCTTGCGGTACAGGTTGAGGTTGCTCTCGCTGCGGTGGCCGGTGTGCAGGCGGAAGGTGCGGGCGCCGCGCTGCTCGGCGAGGGCGGACTCGGCGGCGCGCAGCAGGCGGGCGCCGATGCCGTGGCCCTGGAGGCGGGGGTGGACGCAGAGCTTGCCGATGGCGGCGGCGCCGTCCTCGGTGATGGTGCCGCGGACCGAGCCGACGACCTCCTCGCCGAGCCGGGCGACGAAGACGCAGTCCTCGGCGACCTCGGCGCGGACCGAGTCCAGGCTCTGGACCAGCGGGTCGATGCGGTAGTTGCCGTACAGCGCGGCCTCACTCTGGAAGCACAGGTACTGCAGCCTGAAGATCTGCTCGGCGTCCTGGTCGGTCGCCTCGGAGATGGTCACGCTCATGCCCATGTGTGCACGCCTCCCGCTCACCTGTCGCCTGTTGTCCCCCACTCCTATCCCCGTGCTCCCCGGGCCGCAACCTCCGGTGTGAGCAATCAGCGCGGACATCCCCGGCATAGGGGGCGTTCGATCCCAAGGGGGCCCTGTGAGATACCCAACTCCCGGCCGTTTCCCGGTATCTGGGCGGTATGTGAGGAGGTCGGGCCGTCCGGGCAAGGGGTGCCCGGACGGCCGTCGCGTACACCTGAACGGGCGCGGGTCCTCAGCCGTCGCGGCGGGCGCGGAAGTCCTCGCGGGCCAGCACGCCGGTGTCCGGCTGGTCGGTGAAGACGCCGTCGATGCCGGTCGCGAAGTACGTCCGGTAGGCGGCGAAGACGTCACCGTAGGCGTCCGCGTCGGTGCCCTGGCGGAAGTCGGCGGGCAGGAAGGGGTTCTCGTTGCGCATCGTCCAGGGGTGCAGCCGGAGGCCGACCCGGTGCGCGTCGGCGACCAGGGTCGTCGGCCGGGTGAGACGGCCGCTGGCGTCCTTCGGGATGACCAGGTCCAGGGTGGGGCCGATGCCCTGCGCGTAGGAGGCGATCTCCCGCAGCCCGGCGGGCTTGACCAGGTCCGCGACGGTGCGCGGGTCGCCGTTCTCGACGAAGTCGTACGGGCGGCTGGACGGGCCGGACAGCAGCACCACCAGCGGGGTGTCGACCAGCTTGTTGAGCCGCTGGACGCTGGTCGGCTCGAAGGACTGGACGATGACCGGCGCGTCGAAGCGGTCCTTGCGGTACTTGCGCAGCAGCTTCGCGACCCGCTCCTCCAGGGCCAGGCCCTGCTTGCGGAAGTAGGTGGGGTGCTTCATCTCGGGGTAGATCCACACCTGCCTGCCGCGCCTGCGGGTCTGCTCGTCCTGCCAGCGGAGCACCTCCTCGAAGGTGGGGATCTCCCAGCGGCCGTCGTAGAGGGTGTTGTGCGGCCGGTTGGCCGGGATGCGCTCCACGGCGCGCAGCGTCTTCAGCTCGGCGAGCGTGAAGTCCTCGGTGAACCAGCCGGTGACGGACGCCCCGTCGAGGGTCGTGGTCTTCTTCCGGTCGGCGAACTCGGGGTGGTCGGCGACGTCCGTGGTGCCGCCGATCTCCGGCTCGTGGCGGCAGACCAGATGGCCGTCCCTGGTGACCACGAGGTCGCCCGCCTCGACGATGTCGGCACCCATGTCCAGCGCCAGGTCGTAGGCGCCGAAGGTGTGCTCGGGCCGGTAGCCGCTGGCACCGCGGTGGCCGATGATCGTCGGCACCGGCAGGCTGCGCAGCCCGCCACCGCCGTGTCCGCCCGTCGCCCGCGCCGTGCCGGACAGGCCGAGGACGGCTCCGCCCGCGCCGAGCGCGGCGGCGCCCAGCAGGGCCCGCCGCCCGGTGGCGGCCGACCGCCCCGCCGGTCCGTCCTGGCCGTGGTCGTGGTTGGACTCCTGGTTGGCCATGTGCCCCTCCTGTCGTACGCCTGTCCGATGCGCGCCGATCGTAGGTGCGCCGCGGTGACGGGCGGGAGACCCGCGCCGGAACACGGAGGTGACGCTGGATGTCGTACGGGGGCGAAGGGATGACGGTCCGTCGGCTTCGGTGCCGTGGGGCCGGGTACCCGGCCCGTGGTCGGCCGGGCGCGACGTCCGTCACACCGTCGCGGGTGGGCCACGGACGGCGCGCGGCGCCCCGCCGCAGGTGAACGCGGGTCAACAGTGCGTAAGACCTCGGTGAACCCGGGGCCCTCGATGTGCGCTGCGCCCGGCCCGCGAGTAACGTGCTCACCTGCACAGACTCATATCGACCCCCTTGACACCGGAGGGCCCGTTGTCCCGCTTCGCGCTCATCAAGGCAGTGCTCGGACCGATCATGCGCCTGATGTTCCGCCCCAGGGTGGAGGGCGTGGAGCACATCCCGGGCGAAGGTCCGGTGATCCTCGCGGGCAACCACCTGACCTTCATCGACTCCATCATCCTGCCCCTCGTCACCAAGCGTCAGGTGTTCTTCATCGGCAAGGACGAGTACGTCACCGGCAAGGGCCTCAAGGGGCGGCTGATGGCGTGGTTCTTCACCGGCACCGGCATGATCCCCGTCGACCGGGACGGCGCGAGCGGCGGGGTGGCGGCGCTGATGACCGGGCGCCGGGTGCTGGAGGAGGGGCGGATGTTCGGCATCTACCCCGAGGGCACGCGCTCCCCCGACGGGCGGCTCTACCGGGGTCGGACCGGGATCGCGCGGCTGACGCTGATGACCGGGGCGCCGGTGGTGCCGTTCGCGATGATCGGCACGGACAAGTTGCAGCCGGGCGGGGCGGGGATGCCGCGGCCGGGGCGGGTGACGGTGCGGTTCGGTGAGCCGATGGAGTTCTCCCGGTACGACGGGATGGACCGGGACCGGTACGTGCTGCGGGCGGTGACCGACTCCGTGATGGCGGAGGTCATGCGGCTGTCGGGGCAGGAGTACGTGGACATGTACGCCACCAAGGCCAAGAAGGCGGCGTAGGGCTCCGCCGGTTGTGCGGGTGCGGGTTCGTTGTGGCTTGTCGCGCCCCCGCGGCGGAGCCGCATATCGATACGGCCCCGCGCCCCTAGGGGGAGCTCTCCAACCGTTGGTCGCGTAGCAGGTGCCAGGCTGCCGCTGACGCGATGAGCAGGACCGTCGCCCCCACTCCCGACGCCAGGGTCAGGCCGTCCACGAAGGACTGGCGGGCCGCGTCCAGCAGGGTCGCGGACGTGGGCGCGGGCAGGTGCGCCGCCGCCTCCACCGCGCCGCCCAGCGACTCGTGGGCGGCGTCCGGGGTGCCCGTGGGGGCCGGGAAGCCGCGGTAGACGCCGGTCACGATGGAGCCGAGCAGCGCGATGCCCAGGGCCGCGCCGAGTTCGTAGGCCGTCTCCGAGACCGCGGACGCGGCGCCCGCCTGTTCCCTCGGTACGGCGGTCAGGATCACGTCGGCGGTGACGGTGAACGAGAACCCGGCCCCGACACCGACGACGAGCAGCGCGCCCCCGAGCAGCGGGTACCCGGTGTGCTGGTCGAGGAGGGTCAGCGCGGCGAGCGCCAGACCGACCGCGGCGAGACCGCCGGAGACCACCGACCGCACCGAGAAGCGCCGGGCGGCGTGGCCCGCGACCAGTCCGGCCGCCACCGCGCCGACGGCGGCGGGCAGCTCGGCGAGGCCCGCCTCGAACGGGCGCCTGCCCTGGACGAGTTGCAGGTACTGCGAGAGGAAGAACACCAGGCCCGACATGCCGAGGATGGTCAGCAGGTCGGCGAGGACCGCCCCGCTGAAGCCGCGGTGCCGGAACAGCCGCATGTCCAGCAGCGGGGTGGGCAGGGTGAGCTGCCGCCGGACGAACCCGCCGAGCGCCGCCGCACCCAGCAGGCCCGCAGCCAGCGGCTCCCAGCCGGGGCCGTGGGCGGCGAGTTCCTTGACGCCGTAGACCACGCCGACCACGCCGACCAGGGACAGGGCGACGCTGGGCAGGTCCCAGGGGCCGGGGGCGGGGTCGCGGGACTCGGGCAGCAGCCTGGCGCCGACCAGCACCAGGACCGCCATCACCGGCAGGTTGATCAGGAAGACCGAGCCCCACCAGAAGTGCTCCAGGAGCAGCCCGCCCACGATCGGGCCGACGGCGGTGCCCGCGGAGGCGGTGGCGCCCCAGACGCCGACGGCGAGGCTGCGCTCGCGCGGGTCGTGGAAGAGGTTGCGGATCAGGGCGAGAGTGGCCGGCATCAGGGTGGCGCCCGCGACGCCGAGGAGGGCGCGGGCCAGGATCAGCAGCCCGGGGGTGGTGGCGTAGGCGTTGAGGACGGAGACCGCGCCGAACGCGGCGGCGCCGACGAGCAGGATCCGCTTGCGGCCGATCCGGTCGCCGAGGCTGCCCATGGAGACCAGCAGACCGGCGATCACGAACGAGTAGACGTCACCGATCCACAGCAGCTGGGTGCCGGTCGGGGCGAGGTCCTCGCTGATGTACGGGGTGGCGAGGCCGAGGACGGTGGCGTCGACGGCCACCAGCAGCACGGCGAGCACGAGCACGGCCAGGGCGAGCCAGCGGCCGGGGCGCGCTGCCCCCTCCGTGGCGTCGGCGGGCCGCAGGGTGCTGGTCATGGTTCCTCTCTCCGGAGCGCGCCGCCGAGCAGCAGCTCGACGATCATGTGCTGGAAGTCCCTGGCGGCGACCCGCCCGTCCAGGGCGGCCCAGGCCGCGGCGCCGACGAGGCCGTAGAGCGCCTCGGTGAGCCAGGCGGGGCTCAGGTCGATGCGGAACTCGCCGCCGTGCTGGCCGCGGCGGAACAGCGCGGCGATCCGGGCGTCGAGGCGTGACCAGCCCGCGTGCTGTTCCTCGCCCTCGAAGAGCTGGTTCTCGGTGACGAGGAAGGCGAGCAGTCCGGCGGCGGGTTCGATCTCGCGCACCAGCCGCCGTACGGCGTCGGTGGCGCTGCCCTCGTCGAGGCGGGCCGCGTCCAGGGCGGCCTCGCACTCGGCGATGCCGAGCGACTCCAGGGCGCGGACCAGGGCGTCCCGCCCGGCGAAGTGCCGGTGCAGGGTGGCGCGGCTGATCCCGGCGGCCCTGGCGACCTCGTCCATGGTCGCGGTGGACTTGCGGGTCAGCAGGGCGGCGGCGCTGCGGAGTACGTGGTCACGGTCGACAGCCATGAGGCAACCATAACCCACATGAGACACGAATGTCTCATGTGGGGCGTGCGTGACTCACATCTCGTGGAGCGGTGGTCCTCAGTGCCAGGGCAGCTGCGCGCGCCGCTCCCAGTACGCCCCCGGCTCCTCCACCAGGGTGGCCAGCAGGGCGAGCTGCTCCTCGTCGAGGTCGACGACCGGCGCGTGCAGGTTGGAGGCGAGCTGGGTGAGGGTCGCGGCGCCGGAGAGCACGACACCGGCCCAGGGCTGTCGCAGGACCAGGGCGAGGGCGACGGCGTCACAGCCGAGGGTGGTCTCGTCGGCGACCGACTTCAGGGCGGCGGGCGCGTGCGGCTCGGCGAGCCGGCCGTTGGCCATGCCCTCCTTGACGATCACCGTGAGCCCCGCGGCGTGCGCCTCGGCGAGGGCGGGGGCGGCCGAGGTCTCCAGGGCGTTGTAGGTGGACTGGACGGTACGGAAGAGGGGCTCGCCGTCGACCGTGACCTCCAGCGCGGCCCGGATCGCGTCGGCCTGTGCGGGGCCGCTGGTGGAGAAGCCGACGGTCAGCCCTCCGGCGGCGGCCTCGGCGAGCCGGGCGTGCAGTTCCTTGTCGGTGAGGGCCGGGCTCTCCGGGGTCACCGAGTGGATCTGGTAGAGGTCGAGCCGGTCGCCGAGCAGGTCGGCGCTCTCCGCCCGCTGCCGCTCGTACGCGGCGAGGCTGTGGTCCTTGACCTCGTGCCGCTCGGCGTCGGTGGTCCAGTCGGCGGTGTAGGTGTAGCCCCACTTGCTGCCGATGACGACGTCGTCGGCGTCGGGCCGGTCCCGCAGCCAGTCCGCGAGGAACTCCTCGGAACGGCCGTAGGAGCGGGCGGCGTCGAAGTAGCGCACGCCCTGGGCGTAGGCGGCGTCCAGGAGGTCGTGGGTGCGCAGGCGCAGCGCGTCCACGCCGCGGGCCTCGCCGAGGTCCTGGTCACGGCCGAGGTTGATGTAGCCGGGACGCCCCACGGCGGCCAGCCCCAGGCCGATGTGGCAGGTGGGGGTCGTCGCTGTGGCCAGGCGGGCGAAGGGCATCGCGGGCTCCGTTCCGATCACTTACAGCTTCTGACCAACGTAACCCGCGATGACGTTCGTTTCATGGGGTGGCGTGCGCGGGTACGTCGCGGCTGGTCGTGCCCACGCGGTGGAGCCGCATGTCGGCACGGCCCCGCGCCCGCGCCGCCCTCAAGCCCGCTTCTTCGCGTCCGCCCAGCGGTGCTGGGCCGCCACGTCCGTCTTGACCTCCGCCAGTTGCACGGCGACCGCGCTCGGGGCCGTGCCGCCCCGGCCGTCGCGGGAGGCGAGGGCGCCCGGGACGTCGAGGACCTCGCGGACCTCGGGGGTGAGGTGGGCGGAGATCTTCGCGAACTGCTCGTCCGTCAGCTCGTCCAGCTCCTTGCCCTCCGCCTCCGCGACCTTGACGCACTCCCCCGCGACCTCGTGCGCGACACGGAACGGCACGCCCTGCCTGACCAGCCACTCGGCGATGTCGGTGGCGAGGGAGAACCCGGCCGGGGCCAGCTCCGCCATGCGCTCGCGGTGCACGGTGAGGGTGGCCATCATGCCGGTGAAGGCGGGCAGCAGGACCTCCAGCTGGTCGATGGAGTCGAAGACCGGCTCCTTGTCCTCCTGGAGGTCGCGGTTGTAGGCCAGCGGGAGCGCCTTGAGGGTGGCCATCAGACCGGTGAGGTTGCCGATGAGCCGTCCGCTCTTGCCGCGCGCCAGCTCCGCGATGTCCGGGTTCTTCTTCTGCGGCATGATCGACGAACCGGTGGAGAAGGCGTCGTGCAGGGTGACGAAGGAGAACTCCTTCGTGTTCCAGATGATGACCTCCTCGGCGATCCGGGAGATGTTCACACCGATCATCGCGGTGATGAAGGCGAACTCGGCGACGAAGTCGCGGGAGGCCGTGCCGTCGATGGAGTTGGCGGCGGACCCGTGCTCGAAGCCGAGGTCCTTCGCCACCGCCTCCGGGTCCAGGCCGAGGGAGGAGCCCGCGAGGGCGCCCGAGCCGTACGGCGACACCGCCGTGCGCTCGTCCCACTGGCGCAGCCGCTCGGCGTCCCGGGTCAGGGACTGCACATGGGCGAGGACGTGGTGGGCGAAGAGCACCGGCTGTGCGTGCTGGAGGTGGGTGCGGCCGGGCATCGCCACGTCCGGGTGGGCCTCCGCGAGGCCGATCAGCGCGTCCTGGAGGTCGGCGATCAGAGCGCCGATGGTCCGGGCGTGGTCCCGCAGGTACATCCGGAAGAGGGTCGCGACCTGGTCGTTCCGCGACCGGCCCGCGCGCAGTTTGCCGCCGAGGTCGGGGCCGAGCCGCTCCAGCAGACCGCGCTCCAGGGCGGTGTGCACGTCCTCGTCGGCGACGGTGCCGACGAACGCCCCGGACGCCACGTCCGCTTCCAGCCGGTCGAGCCCGGCGAGCATCCGGGTCAGCTCGTCCTCGGTGAGCAGCCCCGCGCCGTGCAGCACGCGCGCGTGGGCACGCGATCCGGCGATGTCGTAGGGCGCGAGCCGCCAGTCGAAGTGGACGGACGCGGACAGCTTGGCCAGGGCCTCGGCGGGACCGTCGGCGAACCGGCCGCCCCAGAGCCGTACGTCACCGCTGTTGCTGCTCACTTGCTGCGCTCCTAGAGGGTCGTGGATGTGCCACCGCCTCCCCACGGCACGAGTGAGGAGGCGGCTGTCAGGCTAGTGCGTGTGAGGGACCGTCAGACGGTCACGCCAGGTCCCGCTTGGCGGCGATCTTCGACGACAGGCTGTAGATGTCGATGAAGCCCTTGGCCGCGGCCTGGTCGAAGGTGTCGCCGGTGTCGTAGGTGGCGAGGTTGAAGTCGTACAGCGACGACTCGGAGCGGCGGCCGGTGACGACGGCGCGGCCACCGTGCAGGGTCATCCGGATGTCGCCGTTGACGTGCTGGCTGGCCTCGTCGACGAAGCCGTCCAGGGCGCGCTTGAGCGGGGAGAACCACTGGCCGTCGTAGACCAGCTCGCTCCAGCGCTGCTCGACGCCGCGCTTGTAGCGGGCGAGTTCGCGCTCGACGGTGACGTTCTCCAGCTCCTGGTGGGCGGTGATCAGGGCGATCGCGCCGGGGGCCTCGTAGACCTCGCGGGACTTGATGCCGACGAGGCGGTCCTCGACCATGTCGATGCGGCCGACCCCCTGGGCGCCCGCGCGCTCGTTGAGCTGCTGGATGGCCTGGAGGACGGTGACGGGCTTGCCGTCGATGGCGACCGGGACGCCCTCCTTGAAGGTGATGACCACCTCGTCGGGCTCCCGGGAGACGGCCGGGTTCTGGGTGTACTCGTAGATGTCCTCGATCGGCGCGTTCCAGATGTCCTCCAGGAAGCCGGTCTCGATGGCGCGCCCGAAGACGTTCTGGTCGATCGAGTACGGCGACTTCTTGGTGGTCGCGATCGGCAGGCCCTTCTCCTCGCAGAAGGCGATGGCCTTGTCGCGGGTCATGGCGTAGTCGCGGACCGGGGCGATGCACTTCAGGTCGGGGGCGAGGGCGACGATCCCCGCCTCGAAGCGGACCTGGTCGTTGCCCTTGCCGGTGCAGCCGTGCGCGACGGTGTCGGCGCCGTGCTTGTGGGCGGCGGCGACGAGGTGCTTGACGATGGTGGGCCGGGAGAGGGCGGAGACCAGCGGGTAGCGGTCCATGTAGAGGGCGTTCGCCTTGATCGCGGGGAGGCAGTACTCCTCGGCGAACTCGTCCCTGGCGTCGGCGACCTCGGCCTCGACGGCCCCGCAGGCGAGCGCGCGCTTGCGGATGACGTCCAGGTCCTCGCCGCCCTGGCCGACGTCCACGGCAACGGCGATGACCTCGGCGCCGGTCTCCTCGGCGATCCAGCCGATGGCGACGGAGGTGTCCAGACCGCCTGAGTAGGCGAGTACGACGCGCTCGGTCACGGGGTTTCTCCTCACACTGCATTCGCTGACATGCATGAGTATGCAGCACTCTGCATGGTTCGTCAATCTCCGCTCCCACCTGCCACCCCCTCTCGATATTTCCTTAGACAAACGAATGAAATGTACGAATACTGTGCGCATGGGAAAGACCTATGAGCGCATAGACGGCAGACTCCGCACCTTCATCGAGGAGCAGCCCCTCTTCTTCACCGCCACCGCCCCCCTCTCCGGCGACGGGACGGTCAACCTCTCTCCCAAGGGACTCAAGGGTTCCTTCGCCGTGCTGGACGAGCGCACCGTCGCCTACCTCGACTTCGCGGGCTCCACCGCGGAGACCGTGGCCCACCTGCGGGAGAACGGGCGGATCACGCTGATGTGGTGCGCCTTCCAGGGGCCGCCGAACGTCGTCCGGGTGCACGGCCGGGGCGAGGCGGTCCTCCGCGACGACCCCCGATTCCGGGAACTCCTCACTCACTTCCCCGACATCGACCCCACCCCGCACGGACCGCGCGCGATCATCGTCGTGACCGCCGACCTCATCCGCGACAGCTGCGGCTACGCCGTCCCCTACATGGCGTACGACAGCGAACGCGACCTGCACGAGCGGCGCTTCGCGCGGGAGGACGACGCCTCGCTGAGCGCGTACTTCGCCAAGAAGGACCACATCGCCACCAGCCTCGACGGCCTGCCAGGGCTCCCCCTCCCGCTCCCGCCCCTCGGATAGCCCCGTCCGGCGCCACCCGGCTGGCGGGGCGGCGCCCGCCCACGGGGCGTGTCGCGAGCGTCCCGCCTGCCGCCCGACGCCTGGAACTCCCCCAAGCCCTTCGAGCAGGGGGGAGACCCCACTCGCCGCGCCAGACGCCGCTCGGCCCGCCCCGCGGGCGGACGACGGGGCCTTCGCGACACGCCCTGGCGTCGCTGCCGCGCACCGCCGCCGTCGTCGCCCTCGTGTTCCCGCTGACCGGCGTCGCCCCCGCCGACCCGGGCGTGCCGCCGGACCGGATGGCCGACACCGGCGGCGGCAGCCAGCTCGTCACCGCCGTCGCACCGGGCCCGGGCGCCACGGCCGGCGCCCTCGCCTGGTGGGGCCCACGGGGCGGTCGCTGGCCGCGGACCGGCTCCGCACCGGCCCGGTCGGCGCGCACAACCCCGCCGAGGGCGCCCTTCCGGCGGCAGGGCACGCCCACCACCCCGACCGGCCTGTAGGACCCTGCGGTACGCCTTCGGCACCCGACCGGCGCCGCGCGGGACGTCGTACCGCTGCCGGCCCGTCCGGCGGGACTCCTGGTGGTGCGGTGCCAGGACAACCGCCCCCCGCCGTGACGCCGCGCCCACTGACCACCTCACGGCGAGCCCGGCGCCGCTGAACACCGGGCCCTTCCCGCACGTATCTCTGGGCCGAGGGACCCCGACACGCCCCCGTCCCCCGCCCCGGAGGAACCGTGACCACCACGCTCGCCAGCGGTCGTGCCGCCCGGCGTCAGACCATGCGCCGTATCCGTCCGCGCCGCAATCCCGCCGTGCCGCTGCTGATCGCCTTGTGGGCGGGCGCGGCCGGGGTGCTCTGGCTGTGGTGGCGGAGCACCCCGGCCGTCGCCGACCGGACGGGGCAGGTGCTGGGCGCGGGGCGGATCACGGGGCTGCTCGCCGGTTACCTGATGGCGCTGGTGGTGCTCCAGATGGCGCGGGTGCCCGCCCTGGAGCGGCGGGTGGGCTCGGACCGGGTGGCCCGCTGGCACGCGATGACCGGCCGCTACACGCTCTGCCTGGTCATCGCCCATGTCTTCCTCATCACCTGGGGGTACGCCCTCCAGGCGGGCCGGGACCTCGGCTACCTCGTGGGGCAGTTCGTCGACCTGGTGACCGGGCTGCCGGAGATGGGCAAGGCCGCCATCGGCGCCGGGCTGCTGCTGTTCATCGGGCTGGTGTCGATCGGCGGCATCCGCCGCCGACTGCCGTACGACGCCTGGTACCACGTCCACGTCCTCATGTACGTGGCCGTGTTCCTGACGTTCTGGCACCAACTCGCCGCCGGGCACGAGTTCGCCGTCGAGCCGCTCGCGAAGACCTTCTGGTACGCGCTGTACGGCACGGTCACCGCGCTGGTGGTCTGGTACCGGTTCCTCGTGCCGGTCCGGCTGAACGTGCGGCACCGGATGCGGGTGGAGGCGGTGATCGAGGAGACGCCGGGGATCGTGTCGGTGCTCATCGGCGGGCGCAGGCTGCACCGGATGGGCGCGGAGGCGGGGCAGTTCTTCCGGTGGCGGTTCCTCGCGCCGGGGATGCGGTTCAGTTCCCACCCGTACTCGCTGTCGGCGGCGCCCCGGCCGGGGATGCTGCGGATCACCGTGAAGGCGATCGGTGACCACAGCGCCCGGCTGCGGGAGCTGACGCCCGGCACGCGCGTGTGGGCCGAGGGGCCCTACGGCGCCCTGACCGCCGCGCGGCGCAGCCGGGGCAAGGTGCTGCTCGTCGCGGGCGGTGTCGGCATCACGCCCATGCGGGCCCTGTTCGAGACGCTGCCGGGTGCCTCCGGCGACATCACCCTGCTGTACCGGGCCAACAGCACCCAGGACCTCGCCCTCTGGGACGAGCTGGCCGCGATCGCCGACGAGCGGGGGGCCAGGCTGATGTACGCCGTCAACAGCCCGGACGGCGCGCGCCCGGACATCTCGGCCGAGTCGCTGGGCCGGAAGATCCCGGACATCGAGCGCCACGACGTCTTCCTGTGCGGGCCGCCCGGCTTCGCGCAGTCGGTGTACGAGGCACTGCGCGGGGCGGGCGTCCCGGCCCGCCGCATCCACCACGAGTCGTTCGAGATGTGAGCCCCTTCCGTAGGGACACCCCTCGCCGCCGTTCTTCGCGAATCAGGAGCCACGCAAGATGAGGAAGAGTCACCCGCTCCGGCGCGTCGTGCTCACCACCGCCGCCACCGTCTCCGGGATCGTGCTGCTGCTGTCGCTGAAGCCGGGCGCCGACCCGGGGTCCGCGGCGGCGGGCGAGGCGGTACCGCAGCGGACCGCGGCGGCACCGCCCTCGGCGGCCCAGTCCCCGGGCGGTGCGACGCTCACCGGCAGCGTGGCGCAGACGCAGTACGGGCCCGTGCAGGTCCGCATCACGGTGCGGGGCGGCAGGGTCACCCGGGCGGAGACCGTCCAGGCGCCGGACAGCGACGCCACCAACGACGCCCTGCCCCAGCTCAACAAGGCCGCCGTCACCGCCGGCAGCGCCGACATCGACGCCGTCTCCGGGGCCACCTACACCAGCGAGGGGTACCGGAAGTCGTTGCAGTCCGCCCTGGACCAGCTCCCGGCCGGGGGCTGAGCCGGTGGCGGACTCCGCGCAGGCTCCCGCCGCGGTACGGCACGTGGAGGAGACGATGGGGACCGTCTTCTCCTTCGACGTCCGCGGCGGGGACCCCGACGCCGTACGGGCCGCCCTGCGCGAGGCGGTCGCCGGGCTGCGCGAGGCCGACGCCGTGTTCAGCACCTTCCGCGAGGACAGCCAGGTCTCCCGGCTGGCCCGCGGTGAGCTGACCGTGGCGGAGTGCGCGCCCGAGGTCGGTGAGGTGCTGGAGCTGGGCGCCGAGGCGGAGCGGGTCAGCGACGGCTGGTTCAGCCTCGCGTACGAGGGGCGGCTGGACCCCACCGGCGTCGTCAAGGGCTGGGCGGTCGAGCGGGCGGCGCGGCGGCTGGCGGCGGCCGGGGCGAGCGGGGTCAGCCTCAACGGCGGCGGGGACGTGCAGTTGCTCGGCGCTCCCGGGGCGCGGCGGCCCTGGCGGGTGGGGGTGGCCGATCCGCTGCGGCCGGGTGGGCTCGCGGCGGTGGTGTCCGCGGCCGGGGCGCCCGAACTGGCCGTCGCCACGTCCGGGTCGGCGGAGCGGGGGGCGCATGTCGTGGACCCGCGCACGGGGCGCTCCGCGGTGACGGACCTCGTCGCCGTGACCGTCGTCGCGCCCCGGCTGACCTGGGCGGACTGCTGGGCCACCGCCGCCTTCGCGATGGGTTCCCGGGCCGCGCTGGCCTGGCTGGAGGGCCTGCCGGACGTGGAGGGACTGCTGATCACGGCGGGCGACGAGGTGCGGTGCACCAGGGGCCTGGCCGCCCGGTTGGGGTGACCCTCCCCGCCCGGGGCCGCAGGGACCCCGCGACCAGCGACGGCGCCCCCGCACCCGGCGACGGGGGAAGGGCTCAGTGGCCGTTCTGGGCCAACCGCAGCAGATGGTCCGCCAGGGCCTGCCCGCCCGCCGGGTCCCGGCTGATCAGCAGCAGCGTGTCGTCACCGGCGATCGTCCCGAGGATGTCCTGCAGCTCCGCCTGGTCGATGGCCGAGGCGAGGAACTGCGCGGCACCGGGCGGAGTGCGCAGGACCACCAGGTTCGCGGAGGCCTCCGCGGAGATCAGCAGCTCCTGGGAGAGCCGCCGCATCCGCTCCTCCTTCGCCGACTCCCCCAGCGGCGCCCGCGGGGTACGGAAGCCGCCCTCGCTGGGCACCGCGTAGATGAGGTCGCCGTCGTTGTTGCGGATCTTGACCGCGTTCAGCTCGTCCAGGTCGCGGGAGAGCGTCGCCTGGGTGACGCTCAGCCCGTCGTCGGCGAGGAGTTTCGCCAGCTGGCTCTGGGAGCGCACCGGTTGCCGGTTGAGGATGTCCACGATCCGGCGGTGGCGTGCCGTGCGGGTCTGCGGCACGGCGGGCCCGTGATCCTGCGCCTGACTCATCGTCGTCTCATTCTCCGGCTCGTCCGTCCCCGTGACTTGCGTCGAGGACGCCGGGCAGGGCCCGGAGGAACGTGTCCACCTCGTCGTCGCCGAGGTTCAGCGGCGGCATCAGCCGTACGACCTCGGGGGCGGGCGCGTTCACCAGGAGACCGGCGTCCTGAGCCGCCTGCTGCACCTGTGCCGCGAGTGGCTCGGTGAGCACGATACCCAGGAGCAGGCCCGCGCCCCTGACGTGGCTGATCAACGGGTGGCCCAGCGACTCGATTCCGTCGCGCAGCGTCTCGCTCTGCCGCTTGACGTTCTCCAGCAGCCCGTCGTCCGCGATGGTGTCGAGGACGGCGAGTCCGGCGGCGCAGGCGACCGGGTTGCCGCCGAAGGTGGTGCCGTGCTGGCCCGGCCGGAGCAGCTCCGCCGCCCGTCCGAAGGCGACCGTGGCGCCGAGCGGCAGCCCGCCGCCGAGGCCCTTGGCGAGGGTGACGACATCGGGCAGGACGCCCTCGTGGGCCTGGTACTCGAACCAGTTCCCGGTCCGTCCGACGCCGGTCTGCACCTCGTCGAGGACGAGCAGCGCGCCGGTGGCGGCGGTGATGGCGCGGGCCGCCTTGAGGTAGTCGGCGGGGGGCACGACGACGCCGTTCTCGCCCTGCACCGGCTCGATGATGACCAGCGCGGTCTCCTCGGTGACCGCCGCCGCCAGCGCCTTGGCGTCGCCGTACGGCACGTGTGTCACGTCACCGGGCAGCGGCAGGAACGGCTCCTGCTTGCCGGGCTGGCCGGTCAGGGCGAGGGCGCCCATGGTGCGGCCGTGGAAGCCGCCCCGGGTGGCGACCATGTGGGTCCGCCCGGTCAGCCGGCCGATCTTGAACGCGCCCTCGTTGGCCTCGGCGCCGGAGTTGCAGAAGTACACCTTGCCTTCGCGGCCGAAGAGCTGGAGGAGCCGTTCGGCGAGGGCGACGGGCGGTTCGGCGACGAACAGGTTGGAGACGTGGCCGAGGGCGCCGATCTGCGCGCTGACCGCCTCGACGACCGCCGGGTGGGCGTGGCCGAGCGCGTTGACGGCGATGCCGCCGACGTAGTCGAGGTACTCCTTGCCGTCGGCGTCCCACAGCCGGGTGCCCGCGCCGCGGACGAGGGGGAGGCGGGGGGTGCCGTAGTTGTTCATCAGCGAGCCCTGCCACCGCTGGGTCAGCTCCTGGTTGGCGGTCATCCCCGGTCCCCCCGTTTCTCGTCCGGCACGACCATCGTGCCGACCCCTTCGTCCGTGAAGATCTCCAGCAGGATCGCGTGCTGGACGCGGCCGTCGATGACGCGGGCGGTGGTGACGCCGTTGCGCACGGCGTGCAGACAGCCCTCCATCTTCGGCACCATCCCGGAAGACAGGTCGGGCAGCAGCTTCTCCAACTGGGCGGCGGTGAGGCGGCTGATCACCTCGTCGCTGTGGGGCCAGTCCTCGTAGAGGCCCTCGACGTCGGTGAGGACCATGAGGGTCTCCGCGCCCAGCGCGGCAGCGAGTGCCGCAGCCGCCGTATCAGCATTGACGTTGTAGACCTGGCCCCCTTTTTCGGAGGCGTCCTGGGAGCGGGCGATGGAGGAGACGACCGGGATGCGGCCGTCGGCGAGCAGGGCCTCGATGGCGCCCGTGTCGATCGAGGTGATCTCGCCCACCCGGCCGATGTCGACGGCCTCGCCGTCGATCTCGGGCAGGTGCTTGGTGGCGGTGATGGTGTGCGCGTCCTCGCCGGTGAGTCCGACGGCGAGCGGTCCGTGCTGGTTGAGCAGCCCGACCAGCTCCCGCTGGACCTGCCCGGCCAGCACCATCCGTACGACGTCCATGGCGTCCTCGGTGGTGACCCTGAGGCCCGCCTTGAACTCGCTGACGATGCCGTGCCGGTCGAGGGCGGCGCTGATCTGCGGGCCGCCGCCGTGCACGACGACCGGCTTGAGACCGGCGTGGTGCAGGAAGACGACGTCCTGCGCGAAGGCGGCCTTCAGCTCCTCGTCGACCATGGCGTTGCCGCCGAACTTGATGACGACGGTCTTGCCGTTGTGCCGGACCAGCCAGGGCAGCGCCTCGATGAGGATCTGGGCCTTGGGGAGCGCGGTGTGCTTCCGCGTCGTGTTGCTCATGACGAGTACGCGCTGTTCTCGTGGACGTAGTCGGCGGTGAGGTCGTTGGTCCAGATGGTGGCGGTCGCGGAGCCCGCGGCGAGGTCGGCGACGATGTGCACCTCGCGGTAGCGCATGTCGACCTTGTCGCGGTCCTCGCCGACGCCGCCGTTCTTGCAGACCCAGACGCCGTTGATGGCGACGTTGAGCTGGTCGGGTTCGAAGGCGGCCTTCGTGGTGCCGATGGCGGAGAGCACGCGGCCCCAGTTGGGGTCCTCGCCGTGGAGGGCGCACTTGAGGAGGTTGTTGCGGGCGATGGAGCGGCCCACCTCGACGGCGTCGTCCTCGCTGGCCGCGCCCACGACCTCGACCTTGATGTCCTTGCTGGCGCCCTCGGCGTCCCGGACGAGCTGCTGGCCGAGGTCGTCGCAGACCTGCCGTACGGCGTCGGCGAACCCGGCGTGGTCGGGGACCGCCCCGCTCGCGCCGGAGGCGAGCAGGAGCACGGTGTCGTTGGTGGACATGCAGCCGTCGGAGTCGACGCGGTCGAAGGTGACGCGGGTGGCGTCCCGCAGCGCCCGGTCGAGCACCGTGCTGTCGAGGTCGGCGTCGGTGGTGAGGACGACCAGCATGGTGGCGAGGCCGGGAGCGAGCATCCCGGCGCCCTTGGCCATGCCGCCGACGGTCCAGCCGTCCCCGCTGACCACGGACGTCTTGTGGACGGTGTCGGTGGTCTTGATGGCGATGGCGGCCTTCTCCCCACCGTGCTCGGACAGCTGGGCGGCGGCGGTCTCGACGCCGGGCAGCAGCTTGTCCATGGGCAGCAGGACGCCGATCAGGCCGGTGGAGCAGACGGCGACCTCGCCGGCGCCGATACCGAGGACGTCGGCGGCCTTCTCGGCGGTGGCGTGGGTGTCCTGGAAGCCCTTCGGGCCGGTGCAGGCGTTGGCGCCGCCGGAGTTGAGGACGACGGCGGTCAGCTCACCGCTCCTGAGCACCTGCTCCGACCAGAGCACGGGCGCGGCCTTGACGCGGTTGGAGGTGAAGACTCCGGCGGCGGCGCGGCGGGGTCCGGTGTTGACCACGAGGGCCAGGTCCGGGTTGCCGTTCTCCTTGATCCCGGCGGCGATGCCCGCCGCCGTGAACCCTTTCGCTGCCGTCACACTCACGGCGCAACTCCGATCGTCGTCAGCCCGGTGGTCTCGTCGAGTCCGAGGGCGATGTTCATGCTCTGGACGGCACCGCCCGCGGTGCCCTTGGTCAGGTTGTCGATGGCGCTGATCGCGATGATGCGCCGGGTGGCGGCGTCGTACGCGACCTGCACCTGAACGGCGTTGGAAGCCTGGACGGACGCCGTGGCGGGCCACCGCCCCTCGGGGAGGAGGTGGACGAAGGGCTCGTCGGCGTACGCCTTCTCGTACGCGGCGCGCACCGACTCGGCGGTCACGCCCTCCCGGGCGGTGGCGCTGCACGTGGCGAGGATGCCGCGGGACATGGGGGCGAGGGTCGGGGTGAAGGACACGGCGACCCGCTCGCCCGCCGCCGCGCTCAGGTTCTGGATCATCTCGGGGGTGTGCCGGTGGCCGCCGCCGACGCCGTACGGCGCCATGGAGCCCATGACCTCGCTGCCCAGCAGGTGCGGCTTGGGTGCCTTGCCCGCGCCGGAGGAGCCGGAGGCGGCGACGATCACGGCCTCCGGCTCGGCGAGCTGGGCGGCGTACGCCGGGTACAGCGCGAGGGAGACGGCGGTCGGGTAGCAGCCGGGTACCGCGACGCGCTTGGACCCCTCCAGCGCGGCGCGGGCACCCGGCAGTTCGGGGAGGCCGTACGGCCAGGTCCCGGCGTGTGGGGAGCCGTAGAACGCCTCCCAGTCAGCGGCGTCCGCGAGCCGGAAGTCGGCGCCCATGTCGACGACGAGCACGTCGGGACCGAGCTGCTCGGCGACGGCGGCGGACTGCCCGTGCGGCAGCGCGAGGAAGACGACGTCGTGCCCGGCGAGCACCTCGGGCGTCGTCTCCCGCAGCACGCGGTCGGCCAGTGGCAGCAGGTGCGGCTGAAGCGCCCCGAGCCGCTGCCCGGCGTTGGAGTTGCCGGTCAGGGCACCGATCTCCACCCCCGGGTGCCCCAGCAGCAGACGCAGCACCTCCCCACCCGCGTACCCACTCGCCCCGGCCACTGCCGCACGTACCGTCATGGAAAGACCCTCCTCCTGGAGAGCATGACTATACGTTTCGCTGCACTTTTATGCAATCCCGGTCGGTAGCGGGCGCCCCTGGGAACGTCACCGAGTTCGGCGCGAAGGTGCACGCGAACTCCTCGCCGGTGCGGGCGTCGCGGCTGGCGACCTGGCGGAACGGCTCGGCGGGCCTGTCGTCGGTGAAGCCGCCCCAGAGCTGGCCGTCGAGGTAGAGGCCGGCCTGGCGGCCCCGTACCTTCACGTCGATGTCGTAGGCGCGACCGGTCTCGACGGAGTGCGGCTTGGCGAGGAGGGGTAGTTCGAAGAATCAGACATCGTTCAGCACTTCGAACGGCAAGATGGGGAGGGGTGCGTACGCGTCAATGGTTCACGTGGGGGCCCGGGGAACGGAGAGCGGCGGGTGAGGGACGAGTTCTGGCCAGTGCCGGACGCGCTGGCGTTTCTGGCCGGACGGTGGGGAGTCGAGCGGTCCGTGCGGGATCTGGCCGCCGGGGACGAGGGCCGCTTCACGGGGACGACGGATTTCGGCCACCTGGACGGCGGCGGTCTCCTCCACCACGAGTCCGGCACTTTCCTGTGGCGCGGTGTGGCCCGGCCCGCCGAGCGCACCCTGCGCTTCCTGCCCGGCCCGACGCCCGGCACCGCCGACGTCCGCTTCGCCGACGGGCGCTTCTTCCACGACCTGGACCTGACGACCGGGCGGCACACCGCCGACCACCCGTGCTCGGCCGACCTCTACCGCGGCGAGTTCAGCGTGCGGGACCGCGACCGGTGGCGGACGGTGTGGCGGGTCCGGGGTCCGGCGAAGGACCTGGTGCTCAGCACCGACTACCGGCGCCTAGGCGCATGACGGGTACGCCGCCGGGGTGCCGTCCAGGCACAGGTGCCAGCGGCCCGCCCAGCCGGTGACGGTGGTCGTCGACAACGGGCGCACGTCGATGTTCCAGTAGGTCGCGGGCGGTGCCTTGAGCGCGTAGACGAGGGCCGCGCGGATCACCGACGGCTCCGCCACGGCGACGATCCGGCCGTTCTCCTCCACCGGCCGGGTGTTGAGCCAGCCGCCGACCCGGGAGATGAACGCCAGCAGCGACTCACCGCCGTGCGGGGTGGAGCGCGGGTCGGCGAGCCAGGCGTCCACGGCGTCCGGTTCCCTGGCCATCGCCTCGCCGAGGGTCAGTCCGCGCCAGCGGCCCATGTGGCAGTCCCGCAGGGCTGGCTGGACCAGCGGGTGGTAGCCGAGGGCGTCCCCGGTGGCGCGGCTGCGCGGGGTCGGCGAGCAGTACCGCAGCTCGGCCGCGGCGAGCGGGAGCAGGTCACGGGCGGCGTGCTGGACCTCCTCCCAGCCCGGCTGGTCCAGCGGCCGGTCGTCCTCGAACCGCTCGGCGAGCAGGGGGGAGCTGCGGGCGCTGGCGACGAACGTGACCCGAAGTGCCATGCGGGGATCGTGAGCCCCGAAAGAGCGCTGGTCAAGAGGTGTTACCTGGGAGTTACCGTGGGTGCGTGAACCTTCACCCGAAGGTCAGCGCCAGCCACTGGTCAGGACGCTCCAGCGCCCGGAACCCGACCTTGGCGTAGACGTCGTGGGCGTCGTGAGTGGCGAGCATGATCCGCCGCACGCCGTACCCCCGCAGCTCCTCGCGTACCGCCGCCGCCAGCGCCGTCCCGATGCCCTTGCCGCGTACCGTGCGGTCGACGTACACGTCGCAGAGCCAGGCGAAGGTGGCGCGGTCGGTCACCACCCGGGCGTAGGCGACCTGGGTGCCGGAGGCCGTGTCGTATACCCCGAGGTTGAGCGAACCGGCGATCGCCTGGTCCTGCTTCTCCCGGGACCGGCCCAGCGCCCAGTACGCGTCGGTGGACAGCCAGCGGTGCACCCGCGCGGCGTCGACGCGGTCGGGGTCGGTGGAGATCTCGTAGCCCTCGGCGAGGCGCGGCACGTCGTCGGTCATGTGGGGGATGGTCGCAAGGGACGGGAGTGGCCGTCGAGCGGTTTACCGCCCGCGCGGGAGCACCTCGTCGCAGGCCGCCCGCAGCCGTCGTACCCCTTCGGCGATCTCCCCGACCGACGCCACCGCGGCGAAGCTCAGCCGGATGTGGGCGGCCGGGGGTTCGGCGCTGAAGTAGGGGCGTCCCGGGGTGATGGCGACGCCCGCGCGCAGGGCGGCGGCGGTCAGCGCCACGTCGTCGGTGCCGTCGGGCAGCCGGAGCCACAGGTGGTAGCCGCCGGACGGGACGTGCGGCAGGGCCAGTTCGGGCAGGTGCAGCCGGAGCGCGGCGGTCAGCGCGTCCCGGCGGGCCCGCAGCTCCGCCGACACCGACCGCAGATGGCGCGGCCAGGCGGGCGAGCCGACCAGTTCGAGGGCGGCCTCCTGGAGGGGGCGGGGGACGAAGAAGGTGTCGACGACCTGGATGGCGCGCAGCCGTTCCAGGACCGGGCCGCGCGCGGCGAGGGCGCTGACCCGGAAGCTGGGCGAGGTCGCCTTGGTGAGCGAGCCGACGTGGACGACGACGCCGTCCGGGTCGTCGGCGGCGAGCGGGCGCGGCAGCGGGGGCGCGTCCTCGTGCACCAGGCGCCGCACGAAGTCGTCCTCGACGACGAACGCCCCGGCCGCGCGGGCGATGCGCAGCACCTCACCGCGCCGGTCGGCCGCGAGCACGGCGCCGGTGGGGTTCTGGAACAGCGGCTGGCAGACGAGGACCCGGGCGCCGGTGGCGCGGAACGCGTCGGCGAGCAGGGCGGGCCGTACGCCGTCGGCGTCCACGGGGACGGGTACCGGGCGCAGTCCGGCGGCGCGGGCGATGGCCAACATGCCGGGGTAGGTGGGCGACTCCACCAGGACGGGCGCGCCGGGCGGGGCGAGGGCGCGCAGGGCGGTGGTCAGGGCGGACTGGCCGCCCGCGGTGACGAGCACCTCGGCGGCGGTGACGGCGCCGCCGAGGCCGCGAGCGAACCACTCCCGCAGCTCGGGCAGGCCGTCCATCGGCGGGCGTCCCCAGGCGCCGGGACGGCGGCCCGCGCGGGACAGGGCGGCGGCCATCGCCCGCTCCGGCTGGAGGGAGGGGTGCAGGTAGCCGCCGTTGAACTCGACGACGCCGGGTGAGGGGGCGGCCAGCGAGACCAGCACCCCGGAGGCGTCCACGGAGCGCGGTACGAGGTCGGCGGCGCCGTCGGCGCTGAGCGCGACCTCCTGCCAGGAGGTGTCCCCGGCGGGCGGCGGGGTGGCGGTGCGGGGGCGGGCGCGGAAGGCACCGGCGCCGGGCCGGGTGACGACGAGGCCCTCGGCGGCGAGCTGGGCGAGGGCCCGCGAGACGGTCACCGGGCTGACCCGGAACCGTTCGACGAGGGCCCGGCTCGACGGGAGCTTTCCGTCCACCGGATAGCGGTTCAGCTCTCTCCTCAACTGTTCCGCCAGTTCAGCCACGCTGCTACGCTCATGCATGAGAGCAGAGAGTAGCGCTATCGCGCCGACCCCGATAGCGGTCAGCATCCCGGAAACCCCAGGGCGCGGCACCGGCACCCTGCTGGCCGCCCTCGGCGTCACCGCCTTCTCCCTCACCTTCCCGGCGACCGCCTGGGGTCTTGAGGGGTTCGGGCCCTGGTCGCTGGTGGCGGTGCGCAGTGTGCTGGCGGCGCTGATCGCGGGCGCCTGTCTGCTGGCGCTGCGGGTGGCACCGCCGGAGCGGCGGCACTGGGCGGGGCTCGCGGTGGTGGCCGCGGGGGTCGTCGTCGGCTTCCCGATGCTGACCACGCTCGCGCTCCGGACGTCGACCACCGCGCACGCCGCCGTCGTGGTCGGCCTGCTCCCACTGACGACCGCGCTGTTCTCCGCCCTGCGGATGGGCACCCGGCCCTCGCGCACCTTCTGGACGGCGGCGCTGGCGGGCGCGGCGGCGGTGGTCGCGTTCACCGTGCGGCAGAGCGGCGGCGCGCTCACCTCCGCCGACCTCTACCTCTTCGCGGCGCTGCTGGTGTGCGCCGCCGGGTACACCGAGGGCGGGCGGCTGGCCCGGGTCATGCCGGGCTGGCAGGTGATCGGCTGGGCCCTGGTGCTGTGTCTGCCGCTGGCGCTGCCCGCCGCCGCGCTGGCCCTGTCGTACGAACCCGTCCAGCTCACCGGGCACAGCGTGGCCGGGGTGCTGTGGGTGGCGGCGGGCTCGCAGTTCCTGGGCCTGGTGGTCTGGTACCGGGGCATGGCGGCCATCGGCATCCCCAGGGCGAGCCAGTTGCAGTTGGCCCAGCCGCTGCTCACACTGGTGTGGTCGGTGCTGCTGCTCGGCGAGCACCTGACGGTGGCCGCCCCGCTGACGGCCGCGGCGGTGCTGGTCTGCATCGCCGTCACGCAACGGGCGCGCGGCTGAACGGCACCCGTCCACGCGGGGCCCGACCGGCAGCGCGCGCCGTAGACTCGGGCAGAGCCACGGACCGCTGCTCCCGCACTCGGAGGAGGCCCAAGATGCGCGCACGCGTGGGCGACCAGCTTGTCCAGCACGGCAGGGTGGTCGGACAGCAGGACAAGGTCGGCGAGATCGTCGAAGTGATGGGCCAGGAGGGCAACCCGCCGTTCCGGGTCCGCTTCGAGGACGGCCACGAGGGCGTCTGCTCCCCCGGCCCCGACACGGAGATCCGGCACCGGGAGACCACCGGACAGTAGCGCCTCAGCTCGGCGGCGGTGCCGGCCGCTGGTAGTGGTCGGCCACCACCCGCGCCATCGCCCCGATCCGGTCCTCCCGCACCTCCTTCGCGGCGAAGAAGACATGGCCGCGCACCTCCGGGTGGTCCGCGGCGAGGGTGAGGTGCCGGGACAGCTCCGCCGGGTCCTGCCAGGCGGCGCCCTGGGCGGGGTCGCCGGCGCGGTACAGCGCCTCGCCGACGTACAGCCGGGTCTTCGTGCCCCGGGCCACCTCGGACCACCAGGGCACCAGCTGGGCGTAGTCGGCGGGGGCGTTGCCGGTGTGCCAGTACAGCTGGGGGCAGAGGTAGTCGATCCAGTTCTCCCTGACCCACTTGCGGGTGTCGGCGTGCTGGTCGTCGTAGGACTGCAGGGCCCGGGTGTCGGAGCCGCGCGGGTCGTTGTCGGCGTTGCGCCAGACGCCGAAGGGGCTGATGCCGAAGCGGGCGGCCGGGCGGGTCTTTCCGATCCCGGTCGCCATGTCGCGCACCAGCCGGTCGATGTTGTCCCGCCGCCAGGCGGCCCGGTCGGGGAAGCCGCCACCGTGGGCGTCGTAGGCGGCGTCGTCGTCGAAGGTCTGGCCGGGCACCGGGTACGGGTAGAAGTAGTCGTCGAAGTGGACGGCGTCCACGGCGTACCCGCGGACCGCGTCCAGCATCGCCGTCCGCACGAAGGCGCGGACCTCCGGCAGCCCGGGGTTGTAGTAGAGCCGTCCGCCGTAGGCCACCACCCAGTCGGGGTGCTGGCGCGCGGGGTGGGAGGCGACGAGGCGGGTCGGGTCGTCGTGCGCGGCGATCCGCAGCGGGTTGCACCAGGCGTGCAGTTCGAGCCCGCGGGCATGGGCCTCGGCGACGGCGGTGCCCAGCGGGTCCCAGCCGGGGTCGCGGCCCTGGGTGCCGGTGAGGCACTCCGCCCAGGGCTCGTGCGGTGACGGCCACAGGGCGTCCGCGGTGGGCCGTACCTGGAAGATCACCGTGTTGAGGCGGCGGCGGACCGCGGTGTCGAGGTGGGCGAGGAGTTCGGCGCGCTGCTCGGCCGCGGTGAGGCCGGGCTCGGACGGCCAGTCGCGGTTCTGCACGGTCGCCAGCCACACGCCCCGCATCTCCCCCGTGCCGGCGGCCCGGGGTCGCCCGGTGCGGGAGGGGGTGGCGGACACGTCCGCGCCCGAGGCCAGGGTCGACAGGGCGACCAGGGCGAACGCCCGCCGTGACAGCCGTCCCATGGAACAACACCCCCATACGCTGCGGATCCGATCGGTCACGGATCGTACCGCGCTCCAGGATGCCTCCACCCCGTCGATCGATCATCGATACTTGGGGGTAACGTGCACGATCGGAGCAGGGCTGGCAGCAAGGACGCCGCAACCCGGTGGACTGACCGGCCGTGGATCAGCGAAAGGGACGATGTGACCGGCAGTTCGGGAGATATCGCGCGCGTCGGAGTGGTGGGCTGCGGTCAGATGGGGGCGGGCATCGCCGAGGTCTGCGCTCGGGCGGGCCTGGAGGTGAGGGTCGCCGAGACCACCGGCGAGGCCCTGGAGATCGGCCGGACCCGGCTGCTGAACTCCCTCGGCAAGGCCGCCGAGCGCGGCAAGATCAGCGAGGCCGAGCGGGACGCCACGCTGGACCGGCTGAGCTTCACCACCGACCTCGGCGAGTTCGCCGACCGTGATCTGGTGATCGAGGCCGTCGTCGAGAACGAGCACGTCAAGACCGAGATCTTCCAGGTGCTCGACCAGGTGGTGACCCGGCCGGACGCGATCCTGGCCTCCAACACCTCCTCGATCCCGCTGGTGAAGCTGGCGGTCGCCACCTCCCGCCCGGACCAGGTCGTCGGCATCCACTTCTTCAACCCGGCCCCGGTGCAGCAGCTCGTCGAGCTGATCCCCGCGCTCACCACCTCCGAGGGCACCCTCGGCCGGGCCCAGCTGTTCACGGAGAAGCTGCTCGGCAAGCACGCGATCCGCGCCCAGGACCGTTCGGGCTTCGTGGTCAACGCCCTGCTGATCCCGTACCTGCTCTCCGCGATCCGGATGTTCGAGACGGGCATCGCCAGCCGCGAGGACATCGACAACGGCATGGAGATGGGCTGCGCCCACCCGATGGGCCCGCTGAAGCTGTCCGACCTGATCGGTCTGGACACGGTGGCGTCGGTCGCGCAGAGCATGTACGACGAGTACAAGGAGCCGCTGTACGCCGCTCCCCCGCTGCTCCAGCGGATGGTCGACGCGGGCCGCCTCGGCCGTAAGACCGGCTCCGGGTTCTACACCTACGGCTGAGCACTGAACGTGACGTTCCGCGGGCCCGGCACCCTTTCGGTGCCGGGCCCGCGGCATTCACACACCGTGTGCGCCCCAAGCTCGCATATGCCAGTCTCACACTCTCCCCACGGGCCCAGCAGGCGAGTTCACTCGTGATGCGTGATGCAAGGGAGAGGAACGACTACGGAAAGGAGCGGTTCGTGACCGCCGATCCCGAGCAGTCCGTCGCCCATGGAGAACTCGCAGAGTTACGACGCCGACTGGACGTGGCGTACGCCCGAGTCGAAGGCGGCCTGGCACTGCTCACCCACCGGACCGAGGAGACCGCCAAGGAGCTGGACGAGCTGAACAGCCGTCTGGTGACCTTGGAACACGCACGCTGGCCGCTGCCCTCGATCGCCGCCGTCACCGCCGTCGGCGCGCTGATCGTGGCGGTCTGGCAGGCCCTCGGCCACTAGGGCGGCAGGCCTAGGCCCGGTCGTGCCGCGGCACACTGTCCTGACCGAGCCTGAGGTGGTGCAACAGGAGCAGTGCGGCCGCCATGTTGGCGGCCGGGACCTCACCACGGGCGACCATGTCGGGAACGAGTTTGAGGGGGACCCATTCCCGGC
This sequence comes from Streptomyces sp. NPDC006997, assembly GCF_040635175.1. Taxonomy (NCBI): domain Bacteria; kingdom Bacillati; phylum Actinomycetota; class Actinomycetes; order Kitasatosporales; family Streptomycetaceae; genus Streptomyces; species Streptomyces sp. NPDC006997. The sequence goes on along the minus strand of NZ_JBEYHH010000012.1, from coordinate 177,146 downwards.
GGTCCGACTCGAAGTCGTCTACGGGGTGTCCGACGAACTTCCCCTCGTCGGCCCAGTAGATGTGGTGCCGGGCGTCGGTGAGCCCGTTGGACGGCTCCACGCTCATCAGATGGCGCAGGGGTCCCGGCCGCCATCCGGTCTCCTCCTCCAGCTCGCGGGCCGCCGCTACGACGATGTCCTCGCCGTCCTCCACGACCCCGGCGGCGAGTTCCCAGCCCCAGCTGTCGGTGATGAACCGGTGCCGCCACAGCAGCAGGACCTCGTTGGCCCCGTTCACCACGGTGGCCACGGCGACGGGCCGCAGGCGTATCAGGAAGTGGTCGAGATGCCGGCCGTCAGGTAAGACGACATCCGCGAGATTGACGCGGAACCAGCGATTTTCATACACAGTTTGTTCGTTCAGTTTCGTCCACTGCATGGTTCTGCCACCTTCCGGTTGAGTCAGTGGCAATATCGCAGCAGGCACGAGTCGGCAGCAGGCGCGCGGCCACCACCCCCGGCGCACGGGGGGCGGCGCGGGGGCCCGGTCGTAGTGGGCGGTAGGAGGGCGGTTACAGCGGTACGCGCAGGGCCCCGTCGATGAGTTCGGCGGCCTCGGCGGTACCCGGGCCGCCGCTGCGCACCAGGTGGTCGCGTACCGCGCGGAGTCTGTCGCGCAGCCGCTGCGACTCCATGCCGCGCGCCTGCTCTGCCATCCGCACCGCCGTGGCCGCCGCCTTGTCGGCGTTGCCCCGCCGCAGCTCGATCGTGCTGAGCATGGCGAGCCGGTGCACCCGGCCCCGGTCGTGCGCCGGGTTGTCCACGGCCGCCGCGGCGTGCTCCCCCGCCGCCGCCAGCTCCCCGAGGCTCAGCAGCGCCTCCGCCACCTGGACGTTGACCAGACCCGGCTGGACATAGCCGGTCTCGTCGGGTTCGTAGCCGCGCCGGATGCGTCCGGCGGCCGTCTCCGCCCGCCGGATGCAGGACAGCGCGCTCGCGCTGTCGCCGAGGTGCGCGTAGGCCTTCGCCTGCATCGCGTACAGGTCGGAGGCGAGCGCCGGGGTGATGTCCCTGCCCGCCGTGCGCAGCGCCGCCTCCGCGAAGGCGACGGCCTGCCGGAACTCCCGCATGAACAGCGACTGGTTGACCAGCAGCGCGATCACGTACGCGCCCAGCCCGCGGTCCCCGCTCGCCTTCGCCAGCCGCAGCGCCTGGTGGAAGTAGCGCTGCGCGAGACCGTGCGCGTCGGAGTCGTAGGCGCAGATGCCCGCGACCGCCACCAACCCGCCGGTGGCCCGGTGCAGTTGGCGGCCGATGGCGTCGGTGTAGCTGCCGCGCAGCAGCGGCGCCGCCTCCGCGTTGAGGAACCCGACGATCCGGGCACGGGTCGCCACCCCGCCCGCCTTGCGGTACATCTGCTCGTAGTGGCCGCGGGCCGCCCGCAGCAGCTCCAGGTCGGCCGGGGTGACCCGGTGCCGTCCGCCGCGTGAGACGTCCACGTCCTCCGGCGGGTTCTCCCACTCCCACACCGGCATCACGGCGGGGGTGCCGGTGACGGCGGGGGCGCCCAGGATGTGCGGGCGCTGCTGCTCGTCGCTGCGCCAGAGCGCGGTGGCCCGCTCCACGAACCCGGACAGGGAGGCGCCGTGCGGGGTCTGCGGCTCGCCCGGGACGCCGAGGCCGATGTCGTCGAGGGTGACGGGCCGCCGCAGCCGGGCGGCGAGCACCTCGCAGATCAGGTCGGGCACCTGGCCGCGCGGTCGCTGGCCCTTCAGCCAGCGCGCCACCGCGGTGTGCTCGTAGCGCAGGGCCAGTCCCCGCGCCCGTCCGGCCTGGTTGACGTGGGCGGCCAGCCCGGCGTGCGAGATTCCGGCCTCGTCGAGGATCGCGTCCAGCAGGGTGTTGGGCTGCATCCTTGCCCCCAAGGTGGCTACTGCCCGACAGCGTAGTGAATCGGGGTTCACACGGGGTGTGAACCGAGTGCTCGCATCCGCAGTGTGTGCGCGCTGTCGCGGAGCGTTCCCGCCCGATTGACTGAAATGCCTCGCAAGAGGCCCGGCCGGGCCGCCGGCTCCCCCTCTTACAGTGCGGTGGCCCGAACGCCGCCGTCCGCCCCGTCGCCTGCCCGACACTCCGTGACGGGGGGACGGCGCGCCGGGGCACGGCACGCCGTGCAGGTCATCCCCGCTTGTCGGCCGCGGCACGTCGTGGCTGGCCGCGTGGTTCCCCGCGTCCCTTGAAGGCGGCGAGCGCCGCCCTCAAGGGACGGGAACCAGCCATGCCTAGCCCCGCAGCACCGCCCCCGTGCGCTCCGCGGCCAGCGCCACCGCCGCGTCCCGCGCCGCCGACGCCTCGTCGACCGTCAGCGTCCGGTCGACGGCGCGGAACCGCAGCGCGTAGGCGAGCGACTTGCGCCCCTCGCCGAGCTGCTCGGCGTTCTCGTAGACGTCGAACAGCCGCAGCGACTCCAGCAGTTCACCGGCGCCCTCGCGCAGCGCGGCCTCGACCTCGGTGTGCGGCACCGGACGGTCCACGACCAGCGCGACGTCCTGCGTGGCGACCGGGAACGTGGAGATGGACGGCGCCTGCGGGGTGCCGTCGGCGGCCCGCTCCAGGGCGTCCAGGTCCAGCTCCATCGCGCAGGTGCGCTCGGGCAGGCCCAGGGTCTTCACGACGCGCGGGTGCAGCTCACCGGCGTGCCCGACGACCCGGTCCGCGCCGTCGACGGTGATCGCCAGCTCGGCGCACCGGCCCGGGTGCCAGGGCCCGTACTGTCCCTTGCGGACGGTCAGCTCGACCCCGGTCTCGGCGGCGACGGCCCGCGCGGCCCCGACCGCGTCGGCCCAGTCGGCCGGGCGGCCCCGGCCCCACCATCCGGCCTGCTCGCGGGCGCCCGCGAGGACGACGGCGACATGGCGCGGCTGGTCGGGGAGCGCGGTACCGAGCCCGGCGAGCTCCTCGTCGGTGGGGCGCCGGTCGACGGGCAGCACGGCGGCGACCCGACGCTCCTCGCGGGGCAGGAAGACCAGCCCGGTCTCGAACAGCGCGAGGTCGTGGCTGCCCCGGCCGTCGTTGCGGCGCAGCGCGCCGAGCAGCCCCGGCAGCAGCGAGGTCCGCAGCGCGGGCTCCTCGTCGCTGAGCGGGTTGACCAGCTTCACCACCCGGCGGGCGGGGTCGTCCGCGTCCAGCCCGAGCTGGTCGAAGACCTGCTCGCTGACGAACGGGTAGTTCGGCGCCTCGACGTAGCCCGCCCCGGCGAGCGCCCGCCCGACCCGGCGGTGCAGCCGCTGCCGGTGGGTGAGGCCACGGCCCGACGGCGGCTTGGGCAGCGTGGAGGGCAGGTTCTCGTAGCCCTCCAGGCGGATGACCTCTTCGGCGAGGTCGTTGGGGTCGGTGAGGTCGGGCCGCCAGGACGGCACGGTGACGATCAGCTCGTCCTGCCCGTACACGTCGCAGCCGACCTCCTGGAGACGGCGTACGACGGTCTCCCGGCCGTAGACCACACCGGCGACCTTGTCGGGGTGGTCCGCGGGGATGCTGATGGTGCGCGGCGCGGACGGGGCGACGACCTCGGTGACCCCGGCCTCGGCGGTGCCGCCCGCGAGCAGGACCAGCAGGTCGACGGTGCGCTGCGCGGCGGCAGCGGCGGCCTGCGGGTCGACGCCGCGCTCGAAGCGGCGGGACGCCTCCGAGGACAGCTTGTGGCGGCGCGCGGTGCGGGCGATGGCGACCTGGTCGAAGTGGGCGGCCTCGATCACGACGTCCGACGTCGCGTTCTCGGTGTCGTCGTGGTCGGCGATCTCGGTGTTGGCGCCGCCCATGACACCCGCCAGCCCGATCGGGCCGCGGTCGTCGGTGATCACCAGGTCCTCGGCGTGCAGGGTGCGCTTGACGCCGTCGAGCGTGGTGAGCTTCTCGCCCTCCGCGGCACGGCGCACGCCGATGGTGCCCTGGACCAGGCTCCGGTCGTAGGCGTGCAGCGGCTGGCCGAGTTCGAGCATCACGTAGTTGGTGACGTCGACGGCGAGCGAGATCGGGCGCATACCCGCCTTCTGGAGGCGACGCTGGAGCCAGATCGGGGAGCGGGCCTCGGGGTCGAGGCCGGTGACGGTGCGCGCGGTGAAGCGGTCGCAGCCGAGCGGGTCGGAGACCTCGACCGGGTAGCCGAACGCGTTCGGTCCCGGCACGTCGAGCAGCGCCGGGTCGCGCAGTGGCAGCCCGTAGGCGGTGGCGGTCTCGCGGGCGACGCCGCGGATCGACAGGCAGTAGCCGCGGTCCGGGGTGACGGCGATGTCGAGGACCTCGTCGACCAGCTCCAGCAACTCGATGGCGTCCTTGCCGACCTCGGTCTCCGGCGGCAGCACGATGATGCCCTTGCTGCCGTCGTCGCCCATGCCCAGCTCGTCGCTGGAGCAGATCATGCCGTGCGAGGTGCGGCCGTAGGTCTTGCGGGCGGCGATGGCGAACCCGCCCGGCAGTACGGCGCCCGGCAGTACGACCACGACCTTGTCGCCGACGGCGAAGTTCCGGGCGCCGCAGATCAGCTCCTGCGGCTCGCCGGTGCCGTTGGCCCGGCCGACGTCGACGGTGCAGAAGCGGATCGGCTTCTTGAACTCCGTCAGCTCCTCGATGGTCAGCACCTGGCCGACGACGAGGGGGCCCTTGAGGCCGTCGCCGAGCTGCTCGACGGTCTCGACCTCGAGGCCGGCGGCGATGAGCTTGGCCTGCACGTCACGACCGGTCTCCGTCTCCGGCAGGTCGACGTACTCCCGCAGCCAAGAAAGCGGGACCCGCATCAGATCTCCATCCCGAACGGCCGGGTGAACCGGACGTCACCCTCGACCATGTCTCGCATGTCCTCGACGTTGTGGCGGAACATCAGCATCCGCTCGATGCCGAACCCGAAGGCGAAGCCGCTGTACTTCTCCGGGTCGACGCCGCAGGCGACCAGCACCCGCGGGTTGACCATGCCGCAGCCGCCCAGCTCGATCCAGCCCTCGGACGAGCAGGTGCGGCAGGGCCGGTCGGGGTTGCCGACGGACGCGCCCTTGCAGACGTAGCAGAGCATGTCCATCTCGGCGGACGGCTCGGTGAACGGGAAGAAGTTCGGCCGCAGCCGGGTCTTCATGCCCTCGCCGAACAGGGACTGGACCATGTGGTCCAGGGTGCCCTTGAGGTCGGCCATGGTCAGGCCCTCGTCCACGGCGAGCAGCTCGACCTGGTGGAAGACCGGGGTGTGGGTGGCGTCCAGCTCGTCGGTGCGGTACACGCGGCCGGGGCAGATCACGTACACCGGCAGCTCACGGCCGAGCAGCGAGCGGATCTGGACCGGCGAGGTGTGGGTGCGCAGCACGACACCGGACTCGGTGCCGCCCTTCGGCCCCCGCACGAAGAAGGTGTCCGCCTCACCGCGGGCCGGGTGGTCCGGGCCGATGTTCAGGGCGTCGAAGTTGAACCACTCGGCCTCCACCTCGGGGCCCTCGGCCACCTCGTAGCCCATGGCCACGAAGATGTCCTCGATGCGCTCCGACAGCGTGGTCAGCGGGTGCCGGGCGCCCGCGGGGACGCGGTCGTACGGCAGGGTGACGTCCACGTCCTCCTCGACGAGCACGCGGGCGTCCCGCTCGGCCTCCAGCTCGCCCTGGCGGGCGGCGAGGGCCTTGTTGACGGCGGCGCGGGCCATGCCGACCCGCTTGCCCGCGTCGGCCTTGGCGTGCGGGGGCAGGGCGCCGATCTCGCGGTTGGCGAGGGCCAGCGGGGAGGCCGGGCCGGTGTGCGCGACCTTGGCCTCGTGGAGCGCGTCGAGGGAGTCCGCGGCGGCGAAGGCGGCGAGCGCCTCGTCCCGCATCCGCTCGATCTCTTCCGGTTTCAACGCCTCGACCTCGACAGGGTCGTACGACTTATTCGGTGCCGACATCTCTTCCCGTGCTTCCGATTGGCTGGCTGGAGTCCCCGTCATCGACGCGAAGGGCCGCGAGCAGGACACAAAGGTGCCATTGGCCGAGTCTAACGGGGTGGGGATACGCGGATGCGCCCGCGGGCTGCTCAGGCGAGATAGGCCGGAGCGCTCACGGGCAACGTAAATCGGAACTCGGCACCGGCGCCGGGGGCGCGGCCGACGGTGATGGTGCCGCCGTGGGCCTCGACGATGCCCTTGACGATGTACAGCCCGAGGCCGGTGCCGCCGCGCTTGCTGCCCCGCCAGAAGCGGGTGAAGACGCGGTTCATGGACTCCTCCGGGATGCCCGGGCCCTCGTCGCTCACGGTGACCGACGTGCCGGTGTCCTCCCCCTCGCGGGGTGACGCCGTGGCCGTGATGTCGATGGTGACGGTTCCCTCGCCGTGCCGCACCGCATTTTCCAGCAGGTTGCTCAGCACCTGGTCGATCTTGTCGGGGTCGGCCCACAGGTCGGGCAGCGGCTGCTCGATGCGGAGCAGGAACCGGTCGGCGGGCAGCCCGGCGGCGACGTACGCCTGGATGTGCCGTCCGACGGCGGCGCCCATGTCGACGGGCTGGCGGCGCACCTCAAGGCGCCCGGAGTCGATGCGGGAGATGTCGAGCAGCTCGGCGATGAGCCGGGTCACGCGGTCGGCGTCGGCGTCGACGGTCTCCAGCATCAGCCGCTTCTGGTCGTCGGTGAACCGTTCCCACTTGGCGAGGAGGGTGGCGGTGAACCCCTTGACGGAGGTGAGCGGGGAGCGCAGCTCGTGCGCGACGGTGGCGATCAGCTCGGCGTGACTGCGCTCGGTGCGGCGCCGGGCCTCGGTGTCCCGCAGCGAGACCACGACGCGCTGGACCGGCCCGGTGGGCTCGGCGCGCACGTAGCGGGCGGCGACGAGCACCTCCCGCCCGCCCGGCAGCAGGAGGTTCCGCTCGGGTTGCCGGACCCGGATGGCGAGGCCTCCGTACGGGTCGGTCAGCTGCCACCAGCGCCTGCCCTCCAGGTCCTCTAACGGCAGCGCCTTCTCCAGCCGCTGGCCGAGGGCCTCGGCGGCGGGAACCGCGGTGATGCGCTCGGCGGCGGCGTTGAAGCAGACCACCCTGCCGTACTCGTCGGCGACGACGAGTCCGTCCGGCAGGTCGTCGGGATCGACGCCCAGGCCGCCGACGGCAGCGGGCGGGCGCGCCCGGTGCGCTCCCGGTGCGCTGCTCGTGCCGACGCTCATCCCCGTACCCCACCTCTCGGCTTGTCCAGATGGGCCCCCGAGCTGGTCACCCTACTAGCCTTCGGTGACGGAGCGGCAGCCTCCGGCGGCGCGCTGTGCACGGGCCGACGCGTAGAGACATACGGCGGCGGCGGTCGCCAGGTTCAGACTCTCGGCCTGTCCGTGGATGGGGACGCGCACGACGGCGTCGCCGAGCGCCCGGGTCTCCTCCGGCAGCCCCCACGCCTCGTTGCCGAAGACCCAGGCGGTGGGCCCGCCCATGGTGCCCCGGTCCAGCTCGTCGTCGAGGTCCCGGTCCCCCGCGCCGTCGGCGGCCAGCACCCGTACGCCGGTCTCCCGCAGCCCCGCCACGGCCCGCTCGACGGGGACGCCGACGGCGACCGGCAGATGGAACAGCGACCCGACGGAGGCCCGTACGGCCTTGGGGTTGTACAGGTCCACGGAGGCGTCGGTCAGCACGACCGCCTCGGCTCCCGCGGCGTCGGCGCACCGCAGCACGGTGCCCGCGTTGCCGGGATCCCGCACGTGCGCGAGGACGGCGACCAGCCTGGGCCGGGCGGCGAGGATCTCCTCGAACGGCCTGTCCAGGAACCGGCAGACCCCGACCAGCCCCTGCGGGGTGACGGTGGTCGAGATGTCGGCGATGACCTGCTCGGGGGCGAGATGCACCCGGGCCCCGGCGTCCCGGGCCGCGCCCACGATGTCGGCGTACCGCTCCGCGGCCTCGACGGTGGCGAACAACTCGACGAGCGTCTCCGCCTGCCCGGCCGCCTCCCGAACCGCCTGCGGCCCCTCCGCGAGGAACAGCCGCTCCTTCCCCCGGAAGTTCCGCTTGGCGAGCCGCCGGGCGGCCAGGACACGGGGGGAACGGGGGGAGATGAGATCAGGGGCAGGCATGTTCTCTTTCACCTTCGGCAACTCCTGGACCGGCGCGAGCGGCCCCACCTCAAGGGGCGTGGGGCCGTATCGACGTGCGGCCACCGCCGCGTGGGCGCGACCAGCCACCCCCCACCCGCAGCCGGACGACTACGTACCCCGACACGACGAGACCCGCAGGACAAAACCTGCGGGTCGGGTCACGTCGGCTCGAAGCCAGCGCAGCGTCACGCGGCCTTCGGCGCGTTGACGTCGCTCGGCAGCGCCTTCTGCGCCACCTCGACCAGCGCGGCGAACGCGCCCGGGTCGTTGACGGCCAGCTCGGCGAGGATCTTGCGGTCGACCTCGACGTTCGCGGCCTTCAGACCCTGGATGAAGCGGTTGTACGTGATGCCGTTGGCGCGGGCAGCGGCGTTGATGCGCTGGATCCACAGCTGCCGGAAGTCGCCCTTGCGCTTCTTGCGGTCGTTGTAGTTGTAGACCAGCGAGTGGGTGACCTGCTCCTTGGCCTTGCGGTACAGGCGCGAACGCTGACCGCGGTAGCCGGAGGCCTGCTCGAGGATCGCCCGGCGCTTCTTGTGGGCGTTGACTGCCCGCTTGACGCGTGCCACTTCTTAACTCCTTGTAGCGGGGCCGCGGTGGTCGTCACACGGCCCGGGTTCGATTGGGTCCCGGTCGGGAATCAGGCGCGGGGTGCGCCCGATGTCACTTGCCGAGAAGCTTCTTGATCTTCTTGGCGTCGCCCGGGGCCATCTCGGCGTTGCCGGTGAGGCGACGCGTCAGTCGGGACGACTTGTGCTCAAGCAGGTGGCGCTTGCCGGCGCGCTCACGGAGCACCTTGCCGGAGCCGGTGACCTTGAAGCGCTTGCTGGCACCGCTGTGCGACTTGTTCTTCGGCATAGCGCCGTTCTCTCCTCGTGGGTGGCGCTCCGGTGCCCGGCCATGAGACCGGGCACGGTGGAGCGTCGCTCGTGTTTCGGTTACTGCCTGGGACGGCACGCGGGGGCGCGCGTCCCGGGGATCACGCCTCGGCCGGCTCCTCCGCCGACGCCTCGGCGGGCTCCTCGGGGGCGTCCGCGGCGTTCTGCGAGCGACCGGGGTTGGCCTTCGCTTCGGCCTTGCGGGCCTCCTGCGCCTGGCGAGCCTCGGCCATCGCCTCGGTCTTCTTCTTGTGCGGACCGAGAACCATGATCATGTTCCGGCCGTCCTGCTTCGGGTTCGACTCGATGAACCCGAGGTCCGCGACGTCCTCCGCGAGCCGCTGGAGCAGCCGGTAGCCCAGTTCGGGACGGGACTGCTCGCGACCACGGAACATGATCGTGATCTTGACCTTGTCGCCCTGCTTGAGGAACCGGACGACGTGACCCTTCTTGGTGTCATAGTCGTGCGGGTCGATCTTCGGCCGGAGCTTCATCTCCTTGATGACCGTGTGCGCCTGGTTCTTGCGCGCCTCACGGGCCTTCATGGCCGACTCGTACTTGAACTTCCCGTAGTCCATGAGCTTGCACACGGGCGGACGGGCGTTCGCCGCGACCTCGACCAGGTCCAGGTCGTACTCCTGCGCAAGCTCCAGTGCCTTGGCCAGGGGGACGATGCCCACCTGCTCGCCACTGGGACCGACAAGTCGCACCTCGGGAACGCGAATCCGGTCGTTGATGCGGGGCTCGGCGCTGATGGATCCTCCTCGGTAGCACCACACGGCGGTCTGGCGGACAGCCGCGTTACGTCTCTCCATACATGAGACCTAACCGCGCCGAGACAGAGAAAATGCCCCGGACGATCACAGGCGGGGCTCCTCGAACTACCGGAGCACCGCCGCGGGGACCGCGGGGCGCGCTTTCGGGCGATCCCTTCCACAACGGGTGGGACCGCCTGACCGGTGACCTGCCGCCCGCAGGGCGATCAGGTGGGAGTTCGAAAGCCTCCACTTGTGGGCCGGGCTCGCGGGCCGTGAGGCAGGCGAATCCGACCGGTCGTTACACAAGGTTAGCAGCTCGGTCCCCGAACGGCTAACCGAGACCGACTGGGACCGGGCGCCCGGCTGCCTCTAGGGTGAACCGCATGAGTGAAGAGACGCCCGACTTCAACGCCATGACCCGCGACATCGCCGAGGTCCCCGCAGTCGAGGTGATCGTGACGGTCGCCGTCAACCTGATGAGCGCCGCGGCCGTGAAGCTCGGTCTGACCGAGGAGGGCGCGAAGCACAAGGACCTGGACGAGGCCCGCAAGCTGATCCACGCCCTGGCCGGCCTGCTGGACGGGAGCGCCACCGAGATCAGCTCCTTCCACGCGGCGCCCCTGCGCGACGGTCTGAAGTCGCTCCAGCTGGCGTTCCGCGAGGCGTCGCTGGTCCAGGACGAGCCGGGCCAGGGCCCGGGCGAGAAGTACACCGGGCCGGTCTACGGCTAGCCGCCCCCCTCTTCACGGTCAACCGCGTACGTACAAGGGCTCGCCCGGTGGCGTGGTCCCGGCGGGCAGCAGTGCCAGGTCGAGACCGCGTACCAGGCGGGCCCGCAGTGTCTCGTCGGCGGCCATCCGCCCGGCGACCGCGCGGGCGGCCGAGGCGGGGTCGGCGGCCGGGTCGAGGACGAGGGCCAGGGTGCCGTCGGCCTGGCCCGGGGCGAGGTGCGCGCGGAGCACGCCGGGCTCGGCGGCCACCGCGGCCCGTACGGCGTCCAGGACCGCCGGGTCGCCGAGCGGGTCGGTGCTGGTGCGGCCCTCGGCGAGCGCGAGCAGCGCGCGCCCGGTCAGCTCGTAGGGCACCGGTCCGGCCAGGTCGAGGACGATCGTGTCGGCCTTCTCGTGTGCCGCCGCCTGGAGGGCCTGGTGCAGCGGTACGGCCACGGGGCGGGCCGCCGGGTCCCAGCGGGCCAGCGCGTCGGTGGAGGTGAACGCGGGCAGCGCGGTGCGGCCCCGCGCCTTCAGGGTGGGTACGGCCATGTCGCTGGTCTTCTCGCGGCGCAGCCCGTTCTCGTCCTCCTCCACCTCCCCGAGCACGGCGACGACGGGAACGAGCAGCCGGGTGCCCTTGAGGGCCTCCAGGACGGGGCCCTCGGCGGTGCGGTCCGTGGCCCAGGCGGCGAGCGCCGCGCTCAGCCGGGGGTCGGCGGAGCCGTCGTCGTCGGAGTAGCCGGGGTCGGGAATGTTCTTGTTCGCCACGGTCACCGACCCTATCGGGGGGATGCCGCCGGGCTCGGGTGGGCCCGGTCGCCCGGGCGTCACCGGGCTCACGGTTTCCTCAGCCTTCCCTGACCCGGATCTCATCCCCGTCCCACGGTCCGCACAGCGAACGCCCGCAGGATCGCGGGCATGGCCTCTCCTCGAACCCTCGCCTGCGCCGCTCTCGCGTCCGTGGTGATCGCTGGCGGTACGGCGGGGGCGTGCTACGTCCAGGCGCGGGCGCACTCCGGGGCGGGCGTCGTATCGTCGGCGGCGGCTTCGTCGACCGGGGAGGCGGCTGTGGAGCAGGTGGAGACCGTGGTGGAGCCGGTGGTCGACCGGGACGCGCTGCTCGCGCGGGCCATGGCGGAGGTGTCCGTGGCGGACGGCGCCGAGGTCTCCGTGGCGGTGCTGGACCTGGGGACCGGGGAGCGCGCCGGGTACGGCGACGGCTCCTTCGACACCGCGAGCATCGTGAAGGTCGACATCCTCGCGGCGCTGCTGCTCCAGGCGCAGGACGCCGGACGGGGGCTCACCGTGGCCGAGGAGGCGTACGCCACCGCGATGATCGTCAGCAGTGACAACGCGTCCGCGTCGGCGCTGTGGCGCGCGATCGGGCGGGCGGAGGGGCTGGACGCCGCCAACGAGCGGTTCGGCCTGACCGCGACCGAGGGCGGCGACGGGACACTGTGGGGGCTGACCCGGACCACGGCAGCCGATCAACTGACGCTGCTTGGGCAGGTGTTCGGCGACGACTCCAAGCTGAGCGCCGCCTCGCGGACGTATCTCCGGGAGTTGATGGGGCGGATCGACGCCGGGCAGGACTGGGGGGTGTCGGCGGTCGCCGACGGCTCGTCGTGGGCTCTGAAGAACGGGTGGCTGCCGCGCACCGCGACCGGGCTGTGGGACGTCAACAGCATCGGCCGTGTCACCGCCGACGGCCATGACTGCCTGCTCGCGGTGCTGTCCGACGGCAACGCGACGAAGGAGCGAGGGGTGGCGCTGGTCGAGGCGGTGGCCGGGGCGGCGGTGCGGGCGGTGGGCGCGTCCGGGTCCTGAGGCGGGCGGTGAGGCGGGATGCTCCTATGGATGTCAGTCCTCGCCGTACCAGCGCCGGCCCCGCCACAGCACCACCGCCGCGACCAGCAGGACGCCGCCCGCGCTGCCCGCCAACGGGCCCGCCCAGGCGGCCGGGCTGGAATCGGGTTCGGGGGTGTCGGGGCCGGGGCCGAAGTACTCCGCGCCGTAGGCCGCCGAGCGCAGGCCCTCCGGCTCCGTGCGGGCGGCCTCGGTGAGGGCGGCGGCCGGGTCGACGAAGCCGAAGCCCCGGGAGTCGTCGCGGCCCTTGACGGGCGCGTTGCGGGCGGTGTCCTCCAGCAGACGCTTGATCTGCGCCGGGGTCAGGTCGGGGTGGGCGGACCTGACCAGGGCCACCGTGCCGGAGACGAAAGCGGCGGCGGCGCTGGTGCCCCAGCCCTCGTAGTACCTGCCGTCCGGGTCGGCGATGACGACGTCGACGCCGGGCGCGCTGACGGTGGCGTACCAGCGGCGGGTGGAGAAGGAGGCGCGGGTGCCGTAGCGGTCGACGGCGGTGACGGCTATGACGCCCGGGTAGGCGGCGGGGTAGGAGATGTGGTCGCCCTTCTCGCCGCCGTTCCCGGCGGAGGCGACGACGACGGCGCCCTTGGCCAGCGCGTACTGGACGGCCTCGTCCTCGGCGGGTTCGGGGTGCGCGGAGGCGGAGTCGTCGCCGAGGGAGAGGTTGATGACGTCGGCGCCGTGGTCGGCGGCCCAGCGGATGCCCTGGGCGAGGGCGTTGCCCCGGGACTTGCGGGCCTTGGAGCGGGCCGGGTCGTCGTCCTCCAGGATGACGCGGACGGGCAGGATCTTCGCCTCGGGCGCGATGCCCATGACGCCGTCGGCGTTGTTCACGCCGTGCCCGTGCGCGGCGATGATCCCGGCCATGGCGGTGCCGTGCTTGGCCCAGGTCTCGTCACCGCGCCCGGCGCCGAAGCCGACCAGGTCCTGGGTGTCGAGGACGTTGCCGACGAGGTCGGGGTGCTGGTCGTCGACGCCGGTGTCCAGGACGGCGACGGTGATCCCGGCGCCCTGCGTGGTCTGCCACGCCTGCTCGGTGTGCAGGGCGTCCAGGGCCCACTGCCGGGCGCGGATGCCGTCGGCGTGCGCGGCGGTGGGCGGGACCAGGGCGAGGCAGGCGGCGAGCAGACAGCCGAGGAGTCCGGCGCGGCGGGTGGGGCCGGTCATGACGGCTGCTCCGTGGGCGAGGTGGCGTTCTTGCGCAGCGCCCGCTCGACGCGGTCGGCGAGGCCCTGCGCCTCGTGGCCGAGGCCCGCCTGGGCGGCGGCGCTGGTGGCGCCGGAGGCCCTGGCCTCGGCGGCGGGCTCGGGCTCGTCGACGGTGCGGGCGTCGGCCCAGCCGGAGACGGCGTACACGACGACGGGGGCGTCGGTGAGCACGGAGATGGTCCAGGTGGCGCGCTGCTCGGGGCCGAACCGGGCGGCGGCGGTGCCCTCGGCGGCGTACGGGCGGGGCACGAGGTCGCCGCGCCGGTCGAGGTCCTCGCGTGCGAAGCGGTCGTCCAGGGAGCGCATGGCTTCCACGTCGGCGCCGGTGAAGAGGAGGCCGACGGTGGTGACATGGCTCTGCGTGGCGTCGGTGTAGGTGGCGCGCAGCAGGCGTGCGCAGCCCACCGGGGCGAGGACCTTGCGCAGCAGCGGGTCGAAGGCGCCCGCGCAGTCGCCGTCCGGGGCGACGGCGATCCGGGTCCAGGCGCGGTCGGAGCCGCCGGGTCCGGCGCCCCTGCCCTGCACGGTGGGCGGGAAGAGCCGGTCGACCGGGGTGCTGTGCCACAGCTCCCCGGCGGCGGTGAAGGCGCCGCGCCCGCCGTCCTCCCCGGAGTCGCCGGTGAGCCAACTGCCGGTCACGGCACCGCCGATGAGTCCGAGGCCGAGGACGACGCAGCCGACCGCGGCGGCGGTACGGCCGCGCAGCCGGGTCCTGAGCGACCGGGGGCGCCCCTGGTCGTCGTAGGTCTCGGGCTGTCCGAGGGTGACGACGGGGCGGGCGGGGGGCGGGGTCATGGCGCCCCAGGAGAGCGCCGGGTCGGGGGGTGGGGGGACCGGCCGCAGGCGGGTGGTCGTCTCCGCGGCGGCCTCGGGGGACGCGGTGTCGCCGCCGCCCCGGGGTGGCGCGGTGTCGGGGAAGCGTGCGGAGGCGGGCGGCGGGGGCGGGGCGGGCACCGGGGAGCGGCCACCGGAGGCGGGGCGGCTCGGGCGCGGGAGGCGCGGGGCGGTGGGGCGGGCGGAGCCGTCACCTCGGTCGGCCGGACGCGTGGAGGGGCCGGAGCCGCTGGTGTGCGAAGGCGGCCCCGAGCCGTCCCGGCGTGGGGCGGCGGGGGCGTCCCGGTCGCCGTCCGGGTTCCCCGCGTCGGAGCGGGCGGCCGGGGGAGCCGGGGTGCCGGCGGGCAGGGGCGGCCCCTGTGGGCGCGGGGGCGGCCCGGGCGGCGGCGCCGTGTCCCGGGGCGCCGGGGTGTGCGGGGGTGTGGTGGGGCGTGGTGGGCGTGGTGGCACGGGAGCGCGCTGGGCTTCTGTGCTCATGCACCCCCCGTTTCCCTCTGCCCGGACCGCTTCCTTGTGCGTGGGCCGTCGTTCTCACGTCGTACGCCCTGAGGCGCGGTGGATGTGCGGATGTCCCACCGGAGTCTTCCCCGTGTCCGCACGTCACTCTACGGGTTGCCGCCGGTCGAACGGGAACCAGTCGGCGACGCCGGGGCATCTGCCCGGAACATCCCCCTACCTTGCGGTAACCCGGTCTGGCACGCTTCGTTCATGACTGCGCGCGCCACTGACCGGGCCCGTTACGACCGGGCCACCGCCCTCCTCGACGCTCCCCTCGCGATCGTCGACCTGGCCGCCTTCGACGCCAACGCGGACGATCTGGTCCGCCGGGCCGGGGGCAAGCCGATCCGGGTCGCCAGCAAGTCCGTGCGCTGCCGGGCGCTGCTGGAGCGCGTGCTCGCGCGGGACGGCTTCGCGGGCGTGATGTCCTTCACGCTGGCCGAGTCCCTGTGGCTGGCCCGCTCCGGCTTCGAGGACGTGCTGCTCGCGTACCCGTCCGCGGACCGCGCCGGGTACGCCGAGCTGACCGCCGACCCCAAGCTCGCCGCCTCCGTCACGGTGATGGTCGACGACCCGGCCCAGCTGCGGCTGATCGACGAGGCCCGCGACGGTGGGCGTGAAGTGGTGCGGGTGTGCCTGGAGTTGGACACCTCGCTGCGGCTGCTGGGCGGCCGGGTGCGGATCGGCGCCCGCCGCTCCCCGCTGCACTCCCCCGCCGAGGTCGCGGACCTGGCCCGGGTGGTGGCCCGGCGGCCGGGTTTCGAGGTCGTGGGGATCATGGCGTACGAGGGTCATGTCGCCGGTGTGGGCGACTCCGTCGCCGGGCGGCCGGTGCGGTCGCGGGCGGTGCGGCTGATGCAGGCCGCGGCGCGCCGGGAGCTGGCGGAGCGGCGGGCCGCGGTGGTGCGGGCGGTGCGGGCGGTGGCGCCGGGGCTGGAGTTCGTCAACGGCGGCGGGACCGGCAGTGTGCAGCACACCGCGGCGGAGGACGCGGTGACGGAGATCGCGGCCGGGTCGGGGCTGTACGTGCCGCGGCTGTTCGACAACTACACGTCGTTCCGGGGGCGTCCGGCCGCGCTGTTCGCCGCGCCGGTGGTGCGGCGGCCCGGGGTGGGCGTGGTGACCGTGCTGGGCGGCGGCTATCCCGCGTCGGGCGCGCCGGGCCGGGACCGGCTGCCGGAGCCGTACCTGCCGGAGGGGCTGCGCTACGACCCCCAGGAGGGCGCCGGTGAGGTGCAGACGCCGCTGCTGGGGGCGCCCGCCGACGATCTGCTGGTCGGCGACAAGGTGTGGTTCCGGCACGCCAAGGCCGGTGAGCTGTGCGAGCGGTTCGACGTGCTGCGCCTGGTGGAGGGCGACGAGGTGACGGCGACCGTGCCGACGTACCGGGGTGAGGGGCACACGTTCCTGTGAGGCCGTTGCCGGGAGTCGGCAAGGTGGGACGGGCCGGTTCGTGGACTTCCGGACCTGGAGGAGGCGGCCGCGCCGGAGGATCATGACAGGCCACACGGTGGACGACGGGGAGGGGCGGGGTCGGTGACGGGTGGGCGTGGCACGGTCCGGGAGCGGGGGGACGCCGGGCTGCCGGTACGGCTCGCGGTGCGGTACGGGGCCCTGGCGGGGCTCCTCCAGATGGTGGTCGCGTTCGCCATGTTCCGTCTCGGTGACCTGGGCGTGGGCATCGGGGCGGTGACGGTGCTGTTGTGGGCGCAGGCCGCGGTGGGCATGGGGGCGGCGTACCACCGGGCGTCGCGTCCGCGGTTCGCCGTGGCGTCCGCGCCGAGGCGGGGGGCGCGCTGGGCCGGAGCGGTACTGACCGCGCTGGGCGGGGGAACCGGACTCTTCGTCCTGTGGCTCGTGGTGGTGGCCGTGGCACTGGAGGTCCCGTGGCCGGTGCAGTGGGCCGCCCTCTACGTCGCCACTGTGCCGGTGCTGGCCACGACGGTGTACCGGTGTGGCCGCGCGCCGCGGCGGCCGGTGCCCGCGCCCGCCGGGCCGCGCCGGGCGGAGCCGCCCGTGCCCGTCCTCCCGACGACGGGCCGCCCCGTGCGCACGGTGGAGCGGGCCGCGGCCGGGGACCCCGAGCGGCGGGCCCGGGCCGCGGAGCGGGCGATCACCGAGTTCGGTGCGCTGCTGTCGGCGCATCCGTTCCAGCCCGGCGCCGTGGGCGTCACGTACCCGGAACTGGCGGACCACTCGCTGGCGTTGGACGCGTACGAGCGCGCCAAGAGCGCCCCCGTGGCGGAGGTGCCGGGGATCCTGGCCGAGGGCCGCGCGGCGCTGGGCCGGCTGGACGCGCGGCTGGGCCTGGACACCGCCGGGTCGGGCGCCGGGTGCTTCTTCGACCAGCGGCACGGGCCCGCCGTCCAGTCCGTGCGGTGGGCGCCGCCCGGGGGCGCCGTACGGACCGTGGAGGTGTGCCGGGCCGACGCGGTGCGGCTGGCCGACGGGGAACTGCCCGGGGGGCGTTGAGCCGGGGGTTCCCAGGGCGAGTCGCGGAAGTCCCGTCGTCCGCCCGGAGGGCGGGCCGAGCGGCGTCATGGGGGTCCCCCCTGCCCGAGCGGAGCCGAGAGCTTGGGGGAGCGTGCTCTCGGCGTGCCGGGCGGAAGCCCTCGTACTGGTTGTACGTGGGCTTTCGTCCGGTGCGGCGAGTGGGGGTACCCCCTGCTCGAAGAGCTCGGGGGAGCGTGCCGGGCGTCGGGCGGCAGGCGGGACTTCCGCGACACGCCCTAGTCCTCCGGGCCGATGCTGCTGCCCACTCCGCCGCCGGTGGCCGCGTCGTCGATCGGGCGGATGCCCTCGGTGAGGCGGTCCATGTCGGTGAGGGGTGGGCCGTCCTCGCCCGCGTCGAAGACGTAGCGGACGAGGACGGGTGCCTCGACGCCGACGGTGGAGTGGAAGGCGAGCGACTGGACGTAACCGCCGGGGCCCTTGGCCGTCGTGACCTTCCAGCGCACCAGGTACCCGGCGCGGCCCGCGACGGCGACCGGCTCCGACTTGACGACCTCGTGGGACTCCAGGCCGCCGTAGGGGCGGCGGTCGAGGCTGTCGCGGTCGTACGCCTCCTCGGCGGCCTCCTTGATGTCGGCCTTGGCGAGCGCCTCGGGGGACGTGCCGTCCTCCAGGGGCGCGGTGTGCGAGATGACCAGGCCGTGGCGGCACAGGCTGCCCTCGCCGGGGCAGTCGTAGGTGCCGTCGGTGGTCATCAGGACGTCCTCGTCGCTGATGTACTGAGGGCGGACCCAGCCGCTGAGCAGGGGGAGGGTGATGCCGTTCAGCTCGTCGACCACCACGGACGGGTCGTCGGCGGAGGGTTCGGAGGTGGCGGGCGCGGGGGACGGCGAGGGCTCGCTGGTCTCCGGGGCGGGAGCGGAGACGGTGGGGCCCGTGCGGGGGCCGGTGGGCTGGTCGTCGCCCCTGCCGAGGAGGACCACGCCGGTGACGATCGCGGTGCCGACGACGGCCGCCGCGGTGGTGAGGGCGACGGCCTTCACACCCGTCGAACCGCCTCCCCGGCCGCCGCCGGCGGGGGCGGGGGAGGCCGTGGTGACCGGCTGTCCGGGGGTGCGCCGGTGGTCGGTCCAGGCCGCGCCGTCCCACCAGCGTTCCAGGTGCGGTGCGCGCGGGTCGGGGTACCAGCCGGGCGGGGGTGTCATGCTCACCCGGGCCACTGTAGGACGTGGCCCGGGGCGCACGGGCGGCGCCTACAGGGGTGTGACGTACGCCCCCGAGATGCCGCCGTCCACGAGGAAGTCGGTGGCGTTGACGAAGGACGAGTCGTCGCTGGCCAGGAAGGCGACGGCGGCGGCGATCTCGTCGGCCTCGGCGAACCGGCCGAGCGGGATGTGCACCAGGCGGCGCGCGGCCCGCTCCGGGTCCTTGGCGAACAGCTCCCGCAGCAGCGGGGTGTTGACCGGTCCGGGGCACAGCGCGTTGACCCGGATGCCCTCCCGCGCGAACTGCACGCCCAGTTCGCGGGAGAGGGCGAGGACGCCGCCCTTGGACGCGGTGTACGAGATCTGCGAGGTGGCCGCGCCCATCCGGGCCACGAACGACGCCGTGTTGATGACGGAGCCCCTGCCCTGGCGCCGCATGTAGGGGATGGCGGCCTTGCAGCACAGGTAGACGGAGGTGAGGTTGACCTCCTGCACCCGCTTCCAGGCGTCCAGGCCGGTCTCCAGGATGGAGTCGTCGTCGGGCGGGGAGATGCCCGCGTTGTTGAAGGCGACGTCGACGCTGCCGTAGGTGTCGTACGCCGCCCTGAACAGCGCCTCGACCTGTGCGGGGTCGGTGACGTCGACCTGGGCGAAGAGGCCGCCGACCTCCTCGGCGGCGGCCTTGCCCGAGGTCTCGTCGATGTCGCCGCAGACGACGTGGGCGCCTTCGGCGGCCAGGCGGCGGACGGTGGCGAGGCCGATGCCGCTGCCCGCTCCGGTGACGACGGCGGTACGGCCGACCAGTCGGCGGCAAACGAGGTCTTCGGTCACTGTGCGGGGCCCTCCGTGCTGATGAAGACGTTCTTGGTCTCGGTGAAGGCGGCCAGCGCGTCCGGGCCCAGTTCACGGCCGACGCCGGACTGCTTGAAGCCGCCGAAGGGGGTCCAGTAGCGGACGCTGGAGTGGGAGTTGACGGACAGGTTGCCCGCCCGGACGGCGCCGGACACGCGGAGGGCGCGGCCGATGTCGCGGGTCCAGATCGAGCCGGAGAGTCCGTAGGGGGTGTCGTTGGCGAGGCGGACCGCGTCGGCCTCGCCCTCGAAGGGGAGGACGACGGCGACGGGGCCGAAGACCTCCTCGACGGCCACGCGCGCGTGCGGGTCCACGTCGGTGAGGACGGTGGGCGGGAACCAGAAGCCGGGACCCTCGGGGGCCTTGCCGCGGATGCCGGTCGCGTCGGGGGCGACGTAGGAGCGGACCCGGTTCAGTTGGGTACGGGAGATCAGCGGGCCCATGTCGGTGGTCTCGTCGGCCGGGTCGCCGACGCGGACCGCCTCGATCGCCGGGGCCAGCAGCTCCAGGAACCGGTCGTACACCGTCCGCTGGACGAGGATGCGGGTGCGGGCGCAGCAGTCCTGGCCGGAGTTGTCCAGGAAGGACATGGGGGCGGTGGCCGCGGCGGTGTCGAGGTCGGCGTCGGCGAAGACGATGTTGGGGCTCTTGCCGCCGAGTTCGAGGGTGACCGGCTTCAGCAGCGCCGACGCCTTCGCCGACACCTGTGTGCCCACGGCTGTCGACCCGGTGAAGACGATCTTCGCCACGCCCGGGTGCTCGACGAGGGCGGTGCCCGCGACCGGCCCGTGCCCGGGCAGCACCTGGAACAGGCCCTCGGGGAGCCCCGCGGCCAGGGCCAGCTCGGCCAGCCGCAGCGCCGTCAGCGGGGTCGTCTCGGCGGGTTTGAGGAGGACGGCGTTGCCCGCGGCGAGCGCGGGGGCCGTGCCCCAGGCCGCGATGGGCAGGGGGAAGTTCCACGGGGCGATGACGCCGACCACGCCGAGCGGTTCGAGGAGGGTGACGTCGAGGCCGCCGGGGACCGGGATCTGGCGTCCGGTGAGCCGCTCCACGCCGCCCGCCGCGTAGTCGAGCAGGTCGCGCACGTTGCCCGCCTCCCAGCGGGCGTTGCCGACGGTGTGCCCGGCCTCCCTGACCTCCAACCGGGCCAGTTCCTCCAGGTGCTCGTCGACGGTCACGGCGAACCGGCGCAGCAGCCGGGCCCGGTCGCCCGGGGCCAGGGCCGCCCACCGGGTCTGGGCGCGGGTGGCCCGTACGACCGCCGCGTCCACGTCGGCGGCGGTGGCGGCCGGGACGGTGGCGACGGTCTCCTCGGTGGCGGGGTTGACGACGTGGAGCTGGTCGGGCTGGTCGGGCTGGTCGGTCACGGGGGCCTCACATGCGTTCGAAGGAGCGGCGCAGCTCCCAGTCGGTGACCGCGGCGTCGAAGGCGTCCACCTCGACGCGGGCCATGTTGCGGTAGTGCGCGACGACCTCGTCCCCGAAGGCCGCCTGGGCGATCGGGCTGTTCTCCCACAGCTCGGCGGCCTCGCGCAGGGTGCCGGGGACGTGCGCGTACTCGGCGGTGTAGGCGTTCCCCGGGCACGGCTCGGGCAGCTCCAGCCCCTTCTCGACGCCGTACAGGCCCGCGGCGACCATCCCGGCGACCGCGAGGTGCGGGTTGACGTCGCCGCCGGGCAGCCGGTTCTCGAAGCGCAGGGAGGGTCCGTGACCGACGACCCGCAGGGCGCAGGTGCGGTTGTCGCGGCCCCAGGCGACGGCGGTCGGGGCGAAGGAGCCGACCTGGAACCGCTTGTAGGAGTTGATGTTGGGGGCGTACAGCAGGGCGAAGTCGCGCAGCGCGGCGAGCTGTCCGGCGAGGAAGTGCCGCATGAGGTCGGACATGCCGTCGGGTCCCCCGCCCGCCATGACGCTGGCGCCGTCGGCGTCGGCGAGGGAGAGGTGGATGTGGCAGGAGTTCCCCTCGCGTTCGTCGTACTTCGCCATGAACGTCAGGGAGCAGCCCTCCTGCGCGGCGATCTCCTTGGCGCCGGTCTTGTAGACGGCGTGCTGGTCGCAGGTGACCAGGGCCTCGTCGTAGCGGAAGACGATCTCGTGCTGGCCGGGGTTGCACTCGCCCTTGGCGGACTCGACGGTCATCCCGGCGCCCGCCATCTCGTTGCGGATGCGGCGCAGCAGGGGCTCGACGCGGCCGGTGCCGAGGACGGAGTAGTCGACGTTGTACTGGTTGGCCGGGGTGAGGCCGCGGTAGTGCGTGTCCCACGCCCGCTCGTAGCTGTCCCTGAAGACGATGAACTCCAGCTCGGTGCCGACCTGCGCGGTCAGCCCCTGTTCCGCGAGCCGCTCCAGCTGGCGGCGCAGTATCTGGCGGGGCGCGGCGACGACCGGGGTGCCGTCGTCCCAGGCGAGGTCGGCGGTGACCATGGCGGTGCCGGGGTGCCAGGGCACCCGGCGCAGGGTGCTGAGGTCCGGGTGCATGGCGAAGTCGCCGTAGCCGCGCTCCCAGGAGGACATCGCGTAGCCGTCGACGGTGTTCATCTCGGTGTCGACGGCGAGCAGGTAGGTGCAGCCCTCGGTGCCGTGGCGGAGGACCTCGTCGAGGAAGAAGCGGGCGGCGAACCGCTTGCCCTGGAGCCGTCCCTGCATGTCGGGGAAGGCCAGGACGACGGTGTCGATCTCGCCGCCCGCGACGAGGGCGTGCAGTTCCTCGACGGCGAGCGGGGGTGTGCGGTCTGCCACGGGTGTGCCTCCTGGGGGCTGCTGCGCGCTCTTCGTAGGCGGGGCCGGGAGCCATAGGCTGCGGCATAAGGTATGGCGGCCGACCAATGCTTGGGAAGGGGGCACGGCGACATGGCGGAGGCTGGCGTCCCGGTGGCGGACCGGCTCACTCCGGTGCTGCGTCCGGTGCGGGCGGGCAACGGTTTCGAGGAGGCCCTGGAGCAGATCCTCCAGGTGGTGCGGCTCGGGCTGGTGGCGGCCGGTGAGCGGCTGCCGCCGGAGCGGGACCTCGCGGACCGGCTCGGGATCAGCCGGGTGACCCTGCGCGAGGTGCTCAAGGTGCTCCAGGACCAGGGGCTGGTGGAGGCGCGGCGGGGGCGCTACGGCGGCACGTTCGTGCTCCCGCGCGCGGCGGGCGGCGGGGAGGGCGAGCTGCGGCGCCGGATCGCCGGGGTGGACGTCGAGGACGTGCTGCGGTTCCGTGAGGTGCTGGAGGTGGGCGCGGCCGGGCTGTGCGCGGCGCACGGGCTGGCGGACGCGGGCGCGGGCGCGGCACGGCTGCGCGCCGCCCTGACGGCCACGCAGGACGCGCCGCTGGGCGAGTACCGGCGTCTGGACACCCTGCTGCACCTCACGCTCGCCGAGCTGTGCGGCTCCCCGACGCTGACCGCGCAGTACGCCGCCGTCCGGGCCACGGTGAACGACCTGCTGGACTGCATACCGCTGCTGGTGCGCAACCTGGAGCACTCGCAGCGCCAGCACGAGGCGCTGGTCGGGGCGGTGCTGGAGGGCGACGCGGACGGCGCGCGGGAGATCGCGCGCGAGCACTGCGCGGGCACGGCGGCGCTGCTGCGGGGCTTCCTCACGTGAGATGCCGTTCACGCGCCCCCAGCCGGTGGACTTCACGGCGACTTGACGCACGGGTCTTGCCTTACCGCCGTCGGGCGCACAAAGGTATGCGTCCATTCCATTGCACCGTTCCGTTGCGTCGCATCCCGGGAGTCGCCGTATGACCGTGGAGCCCACGCCCACGCCCACGCCCCCGTCCGCACCGGACGCCGCCGACCCGACGGACGACTACCTCCGGCGCCGGGCCCTGCGCCGGGGCAGCGCGGGCTGGCTGCTGCTGACCGGTCTCGGCGTCGCCTACGTCGTCTCCGGCGACTACTCCGGCTGGAACTTCGGCCTCGCGGAGGGCGGTTTCGGCGGGCTGGCCGTCGCCATGGTGCTGATGGGCGCGATGTACACCTGCCTGGTGTTCGCGCTCGCCGAGCTGTCGTCGGTCCTGCCCACCGCGGGCGGCGGCTACGGCTTCGCCCGCCGCGCGCTCGGCCCGTGGGGCGGCTTCCTGACGGGGACCGCGATCCTCATCGAGTACGTGCTCGCGCCCGCCGCGATCGTCATCTTCATCGGCGACTACGTCGAGTCGCTCGGCCTGTTCGGCCTGGAGTCCGGCTGGCCGGTCTACCTCGCCTGCTTCGTGGTCTTCCTCGGCATCCATCTGTGGGGCGTGGGCGAGGCGCTGCGGTTCAGCTTCGTGGTGACCGGGATCGCGGTGGCGGCGCTGGTGGTGTTCGCGCTGGCCGCGCTCCCCCACTTCGACGCGTCCACCCTCGACGACATCCCCGTGGACGCCACGGCGGCGGGGTCCAACTCGTGGCTGCCGATGGGGCTGCTCGGCATCTGGGCGGCGTTCCCGTTCGGCATGTGGTTCTTCCTCGGCGTGGAGGGCGTGCCGCTGGCCGCCGAGGAGACCCGGGAGCCGTCCCGTACGCTGCCGAAGGCGATCATCTGGTCCATGGGCGTCCTGGTGGTCCTGGCCGTGGTCACCTTCGTCACGGCGGCCGGGGCGCGCGGCTCGGCGGCGGTGCAGGACGCGGGCAACCCGCTGGTCGAGGCGCTCCAGCCGGACGGCGAGGCGACCGCGTGGAGCCGGATCGTCAACTACGCCGGGCTCGCGGGCCTGGTGGCGTCCTTCTTCTCCCTCATCTACGCGGGCTCGCGCCAGCTGTTCGCGCTGTCCCGCGCGGGCTACCTGCCGAGGTTCCTGTCGCTGACCAGCGGCCGCAAGGCGCCGTACCTGGGGCTGCTGGTGCCCGGCGCGATCGGGTTCGGGCTGGCGGCGGGCACCGGGGACGGGGCGCGGATGCTGAACGTCGCCGTGTTCGGCGCGACGATCTCGTACGCGCTGATGTCGCTGTCCCACATCGTGCTGCGGCGCCGCGAACCGGGCCTCGCGCGGCCCTACCGGACGCCGGGCGGCGTGGTGACGTCGTCGGTGGCGCTGGTGCTGGCCTGCGCGGCGCTGGTGGCGACGTTCCTGGTGGACGTGACGGCGGCGCTCATCGCGCTGGCGGTGTACGTCGTGGCGCTGGCGTACTTCGGGCTGCACAGCCGCAAGCATCTGGTGGCGAAGGCTCCGGAGGAGGAGTTCGCCGCGCTGGCCGCGGCGGAGGCGGAGCTGGCGCGGGACTGACGGGGACGGCCGAGGGAGAGTGGTGTGGTGGCCAGGCCGCTGATCGGGATCAGCACCTATCTGGAGCCGGGGGCGCGCTGGGGCGTGTGGGAGCTGGAGGCGGCGCTGCTGCCCGCCGGTTACCCGCGCCTGGTGCGGCGGGCGGGCGGGCTGGCGGTGATGCTGCCGCCGGACGCGCCGGAGCGGGCGGCGGAGACGGTGGCCCGGCTGGACGGCCTGGTCGTCGCGGGCGGGCCCGACGTGGACCCGGCGCGCTACGGCGCCGAGCGCGACCCCCGTACCGGGCCGCCCGCGCGGGAGCGGGACGCCTGGGAACTCGCCCTCATCGAAGCGGCCCTCCACGCGCGCGTGCCGCTCCTCGGGATCTGCCGCGGGATGCAACTGCTGAACGTCGCCCTCGGTGGCACCCTCGTCCAGCACCTCGACGGTCACGCCGAGGTGGTCGGCGTCTTCGGCCACCATCCGGTCAAGCCCGTCCCGGGCACCTTGTACGCCGCCGCCGTCCCGGAGGAGTCGCAGGTCCCCACCTACCACCACCAGTCCGTCGACCGCCTGGGCACCGGTCTCGTCCCGTCGGCCCACGCCCCGGACGGCACCGTGGAGGCGCTCGAACTGCCGCCCGCCGAAGACGGCGGCTGGGTCCTGGGGGTGCAGTGGCACCCGGAGATGGGCGAGGACGTGCGGGTGATGGCGGCGCTGGTGCGGGCGGCGGAGGGGTCCGGCCCCACCGCCTGAGGCGCGCCCCCCGTGTCTCTATCCCCGCGTCAGCGACAGCAGGTCACGGGCCGGGCCCGTCGGGCGGTGGCCCGTGGGCCAGACCGCACGCAGGGAGCGGCCGAGGGCGACGTCGGCGAGGGGGACGCTGACCAGGCGGCGCATGGTGAGTTCCTCGCGGACGGCGAGTTCGCTGAGGACGGAGGGGCCCGCACCGCTGACGGCGGCGGCCTTGACGGCGGTGGTGGAGGACAGCTCGATCAGCGGACGGGCCAGCCCGCCGAGGGCGGTGTCGAGGACCTGGCGGGTTCCGGAGCCCTCCTCCCGGAGGATGAGCGCAGTGGCCGCCAGCTCCTCCGCTGACAGGGGGCGGCGGCGCCGGGCCCAGGGGTGGCCGGGTGCCGCCACGACGACCAGCCGGTCGTGCGCGATCACCACCGCGTCCAGCCCTGGCGGCACCGTCAGCCCCTCGACGAAGCCGAGGTCCGCCTCGTCGGCGAGGAGGCGTTCCGCGACCGACGCCGAGTTGCCCGCGAGCAGTGACACCGCCGTGTCGGGCCGCTCGGCGCGCAGCGCGAGCAGCCAGCCCGGCAGCAGGTACTCGGCGATGGTCATGCTGGCCGCGACCCGCAGCCGGGAGTCCCGCCGGTCCCGCAGCGCCTGCGCGCCCGCGTCGAAGGCCTCCGCGGCCTCGACGACCCGCCGCGCCCAGTCCGTCACCAGCGCCCCCGCGTCGGTGAGCCGGGAGCCACGCGGTGAACGGTCCACCAGGGCCACCCCGAGCTGCCGCTCCATGGACCTGATCCGGCTGCTGGCGGCGGGCTGGGTGATGCCGACCTCCCGCGCCGCCGCGCCGAGGCTGCCCAGCCGCGCCACGGCCAGCAGCAGCTCCAGCGCCCCCAGGTCGGGCACCCGGTGCGCGAGGCCCCGGACCTGCTCGTGTCCCTCATCCTCCGACTGGCTCATAAACCCAGCTTATGCCGTGAGAAGGAGAACCCCTCTGGCCGCGGTGGCCGCCCGGCCCGACCGTGGATCCCATGGTCACCTCCGTCCGTCACCTCGGACCCCACTGGTACGCCGCCGTCATGGGCACCGCGATCCTCGCCACCGCGGGCTTCCGCCTCGCCCCCGCCCCGCTCGACCTGTGGGCGGCTCTCTGGTGTCTCGCCCTCGCCCTGCTGGCCGCGCTGCTCACCGCCCGCGCCGTGCACTGGGCCCACCACCGCGACCAGGCCCGCGCCCACCTCCGCGACCCGGCCGTGGCGCCCTTCTACGGCTGCCTGTCGATGGCCCTGCTCGCCGTCGGCGGCGGCGCCCTCACCGTCGGCCGGGCCTGGACCGGTGCGGCGGCGGCCGTGTGGCTGGGCGCCGGGCTGTTCGTCGCCGGTACGGCCGTCGGGCTGGCGGCGGCCGTCGCGGTGCCGTACCTGATGGCCGTACACCACCGGGTACGGCTGCCGCAGGCGTCGCCGGTGTGGCTGCTGCCGCTGGTGGCGCCCATGGTGTCGGCCGCGGTCGGGCCGCCGCTGGTGCCGTGGCTCCCGGCGGGGCAGGCCCGGCAGACCCTGCTGCTGGCCTGTGTCGCGCTGTTCGGGCTCAGCCTGCTCGCGACGTCGCTGATGCTGCCGGTGGTGTTCGCCCGGCTGCTCACCGGCGGCCCGCTGCCGCTGGCCCTCACCCCGACGCTGTTCCTGGTCCTCGGCCCGCTCGGGCAGTCCACCACGGCGGCCGGGCAGTTCGCGGACGTCGCTCCCGGTGTGCTGCCCGCCCCGTACGCCGAGGGGTTCCGGGCGCTCGCCGTCCTGTACGGGGTGCCGGTCATGGGGTTCGCGCTGCTGTGGTGCGCCCTGGCCACCGCGCACGTGCTGCGCGCCCGGCGGCTCGGGATGCGCTTCACGATGACGTGGTGGGCGTTCACCTTCCCGGTCGGCACCTGTGTGACGGGCGCCGACTCGCTGACCCGGCACACCGGCCTGGCCGCCTTCGGCTGGCTCGCGGCGGGCCTGTACGCCGTACTGGCCGCCGCCTGGGCGGTCGCCGCCGCGCACACCGCGCGCGGGCTGGTCAGCGGCGCGCTGCTCGCAGGGCCTCGGCCAGCACCCGTGGCGCCGCGGCCAGTGACGGCCCGTACCAGGTGAGGTGCCGCCCGTCGACGAGCGCGCAGGGCAGGCCCGGGAACGCCTCGGGGCCGTCGTCGGCGGTGAAGCGGTACGGCTCGTCGGGCAGCACGACGACGTCCGGCGCCGCCGCGCGCAGCTCCGCCAGCGGTACGCGCGGGTAGCGGTCGGGGTGGTCGGTGTAGAGGTGGTCGACGCCGAGGCGGGCCAGCACGTCCCCGGCGAAGGTGTCGCGGCCCAGCACCATCCAGGGCCGCCGCCAGATCGGCACCACCGCCGTCGTACGGCGCTCGGGGACCGGCGGCCGCGCCCAGGCCGCCTCCGCCTCGTCCAGCCACCGCGGCCGGGACCCGGCGCCGCAGGCGGCCAGCACCCGGTCCAGCTCGCGGAACGCCCCGGGCACGTCCCGCACCTCGGTCACCAGCACCTCGACGCCCGCCGCGCGCAGGGCGTCCAGGTCGGGGGCGCGGTTCTCCTCCTCGTTGGCGACCACCAGGTCGGGGGCGAGGGCGGCGATCCGGGCGGTGTCGGGGTTCTTGGTGCCACCGACGCGGGTGACGTCGAGGTCCGCCGGACGGACGCACCAGTCGGTGGCGCCGACCAGCGCGCCCGGCAGGGTCACCGCGACCGCCTCGGTCAGCGACGGCACCAGGGAGACGACCCGCCGCACGCGCTACCGGTTCCGGTCGTGCAGGGCCTCGATGTGCTCGGCCACGGCGACGACCAGCACCCGGGTCTCGGGCACGGTGGCCCGCCAGCGGTGCCGCACCCCGCCGGTGAGGTACAGGGTGTCGCCGCGGCCCAGCCGGTACGCGCGGCCCTCCGCCTCGATCTCCACCGCGCCGTCGGCGACGTACATCAACTGGTCGTTGCGGTACTGGAACTCCCGGCCCGCGTCATGGTCCCCGGTGAACTCCGAGGCGTGCATCTGGTGGTGACCGCGCACCAGGGACCGCATCCGCGGCTGGAGCGCGGACTCGACGCACTCCGCGCGGACCACGTCGACGCTGCACGCCGGGTCGGCGGCGGCGAGGAGTTCGACGGCGGTGGTCCTCAGCGCGTCGGCGACCTTCTCCAGGGAGCCGGTACTGGGCCGCGCCCGGTCGTTCTCGATCTGGCTGAGGAAGGGCACCGACAGGCCGCTGCGTTCGGCCACGACCGCGAGGGTGAGCTGTAGCGCGCGGCGCCGCCGACGCACGGCCGCGCCCACTCGAAGGGGCTGTTCTTTGTGGTCGCCCATCGCTCCGGCTCCCTCCCTCGCTCGTCCTCGCTCCGCCACGTGCGCCGAGGCCCGACGCACCCTCGCTGTTGTCGGGTTCTCTGCACCCTACGCATGTTCGGCAAACCGTTTCCCATGGCCGTCACATCGACGACACACTGCGTCGGGTGGGACCCCACAGTTCGCGCCACCTGGATCATCCCGCCGTGGACGCCTCCCGCGGAACCCCTTCTCCGGTGCGAACCCGGACGGAGCACCTGACCAGCGGCGCCGAAACGGCGGCGAAACGGCGCTCTTCCTTTCAATGCGCGGCTGTTCTCCCGTGTTCCCCCATCCTCCCGGCGTAGGCGACGGGCGAAGTCGGTGCGCCCGGCACGCGGTTGGCGCCGGGTTCGGGGGGTGGCATGGCGCTGCGTGGTTGTCCGGATCCTTGCGGTAGGCACGCACCCCGGCGACGCGAAGGGCGGACACCGCCGTACCCACGGAAGATCCGTACGGCGGTGACCGCCCCGCGCGCGGCGGCCCGGGCCGGTCAGGTCACCCGGCCGCCTGGTTCTCGTCCGTCCTGTCGACGGGGGCCCACGTGTCCAGCAGGCCCGGGTGCTCCTTCAGCCAGCCGCGGACGGCGTCCTGCTCCTTGCCGCGGCCCGCCTTCAGGATCCGCGACTCCAGGCCGGTGAGCTGCTCCTCGGTCATGGAGAAGTCCTTCAGCCACCGGGCGACCTCGGGGTGGTCCTCCGCGAAGCCGTCACGGGCCACGGTGTGCACGCCGTCGCCCTCGCCCCAGGCGCCCTTCGGGTCCTCCAGCTTCCTCAGCTCGTAGTCGCTGTACGCCCAGTGCGGCGACCAGAGCGTGACGACGACCGGCTTCTTCTCGGCGTAGGCCCGCTTCAGCTCGGCGAGCATCGCCGGGGTGGAGCCGTCGACGACCTTGTAGGAGTCCTGGAGGCCGTACTCCTTGAGGACCTTGTCCTTCAGCAGGCCCATCATCCCGGCGCTGGGCTCGATGCCGATGATCCGGCCGCCGAAGTCGTCGGCGTGCGCCTTGAGGTCGGCGAGGGAGTCCACGTCCTCCATGTACGCCGGGACGGTCAGCTCCAGCGAGGTGGGGCCGTACCAGGCGCCGAGGTCGTCGATCCGCTCGCCGTACTCGGACCAGTACTCCCCGTGGGTGGTGGGCAGCCAGGCGTCCGTCTGGAAGTCGATCTGGCCGGTGGCGACGCCGGTGTACAGGGGGCCCGCGGCGTACTGGGTGGTGGTCACGTCGAAGCCGCGGCGCTCCAGCATCTCCTTCCACAGGTAGGTGGAGGCGATGCCCTCGTCCCACGGCAGGAAGCCGATCTCGACCTCCTTGCCCTTGCCGACGTCGGCGGCGGACGCCTCGGCGGTGCCGCCGGCGGAGCCGAAGACGTTCACGCCGCCGGCGACCAGGGCGAGGACGACCACGCCGACGACCGCGACGGCGGGGCGCGGGCGGTGCGCCCACGGCCGGGCGGCGCCGACGGCGCGGGCCCGGGCGGCGGCGCGTCGGCCGAGCGGGGAGATCTGGGTGCCGAGCGCGCTGGTCATCCGGTCCAGGTAGATCGCGAGGACGACGATGGCGACGCCCGCCTCGAAGCCGTACCCGATCTCCAGGCGGCCGATGGCCTCGTTGACGGCGCCGCCGAGGCCGCCGGTCCCGGCCATACCGGCGATGACGACCATCGACAGTCCGAGCATGATGACCTGGTTGACGCCCGCCATGATCGTCGGCAGGGCGAGGGGCAGCTGGACGCGGAGCAGGGTGTCGCGCGGGGTGGTGCCGAAGGCCTCGGCGGCCTCGACGAGGTCGCCGTCGACCTGGCGGATGCCCAGCTCGGTCATGCGCACGCCGGGCGCGACGGCGAAGATCAGCGTGGCGACGACACCGGCGGCGGTGCCCAGCCCGAAGAACAGGATCGCCGGGATCAGCAGCACCATCGACGGCATCGTCTGGAGCAGGTCGAGGGCGGGCCGCACGGCGGCGCTGACCGTCTTGGAGCGGGCGGCCCAGATGCCCAGCGGTACGGCGATCAGCAGGGCGATGACGGTGGCGACGAGCACCAGCGCCAGCGTCGACATGGCCCGCTCCCACAGGCCGAGCGAGTCGACGAGGGCGAACCCGGCGAACGCCAGGACGCCCGCGGCCAGCCCGCGCAGCCACCAGGCGACGACCGCCAGGATGCCCGCGAGGAGCAGCGCCTCGGGCGCGGTGAGCACGGCGTTCACGGCGTCGTACATCCCGCCGAGGACCGCCTTGACGGCGTCGAACAGCCAGGACAGGTGGGTGAGCAGCCAGTCGACGCCGGAGTCGACCCCGTCACCGAGGTGCAGCCTAGGCACGGGCGGTCACCTGCCCGCGCGGGCTCGTACAGGGTTCCGGGTCACCCTGCCGGTCCCCGAGGAACCCGACCAACCGCCGGGGCGGTACGACGCCGACGAGGGCGCGGTCGGCGTCCAGGACGGCGACGGGGTGCGGCACGCGCGCGCTGAGGGCGCACAGCTCGCCGAACGGGGTGGCGGGGGTGGCGGTGGGGCAGCCGCAGTCGGCCTCGTCGCCGCGCGCGGTGTCCATGACGGCGGCGGCCGTCAGCACGCGTGAGCGGTCGACGTCCTTGGTGAAGGAGGCGACGTAGTCGTTGGCGGGGCGCAGCAGGATGTCCTCGGCGGTGCCGTTCTGCACGATCCGGCCGTCCCGCATGACGGCGACGCGGTCGCCCAGGCGCATGGCCTCGTTGAGGTCGTGGGTGATGAAGACGATGGTCTTCTTCAGGGTCTGCTGGAGCTGGAGCAGCTGGTCCTGCATGTCGCGCCGGATCAGCGGGTCGAGGGCGCTGAAGGACTCGTCCATCAGCAGCAGGTCGGCGTCGGTGGCCAGGGCGCGGGCCAGGCCGACGCGCTGCTGCATACCGCCGGACAGCTCGTCGGGCCAGGACCGTTCCCAGCCGGCCAGCCCGCACAGCCGCAGCGCCTCGGCGGCACGCTCCTCGCGCTCGGCGCGGGGCACGCCCTGCACGGCGAGCCCGTAGGCGGCGTTCTCCAGGACGCTGCGGTGCGGGAAGAGCGCGAAGTGCTGGAAGACCATGCTGATCTTCCGGGCGCGGACCTCGCGCAGCTCGGTGGCGCCGAGCGCGGTGAGGTCCTGGCCGTCGAAGCGGACCCGGCCCGCGGTCGGCTCCAGCAGCCCGTTGAGCATCCGCAGCAGGGTGGACTTGCCGGACCCGGACAGGCCCATGACGACGAAGATCTGCCCTGGCTCGACGGTGAAGGAGGCGTCGATGACGGCGGCCGTGGCGCCGTCCGCCCGCAACTCCTCCCGGTCCGCTCCACCGCGCAGCCGTTCGGCCGCCTCCCTGGGTCGTCTGCCGAACACCTTGTGAAGATGCTCGGCCTCTAGCCTGGCTGACACACGTACCTCTTGTCTCGACTGCTGGGACGGGGCGACCGGACGCTGAACAGTTGAACGCGCAACCGGCACGGCTCCGCGGCGGCGCCTGCCCGTGCCGCCCACCGCCAAACGCACAAGTGGGCCAGTTCACAGGGGGTGTCCCGGGGGTGCTCCCGGGCACGCCGGGGGCCGTTGTCAGTGGGGTGCGGCATGATGCGGGGCGTGACCGGACGACTGATGCTGCTCGACACCGCCTCGCTCTACTTCCGCGCCTACTTCGGTGTGCCGGAGTCCGTGAAAGCCATGGACGGCACCCCGGTGAACGCCGTGCGCGGGCTGCTGGAATTCATCGACCGCCTGGTCCGCGACCACCGGCCCACCCAGCTGGTCGCCTGCATGGACGCCGACTGGCGCCCGCAGTGGCGCGTCGACCTGATCCCGTCCTACAAGGCGCACCGCGTCGCCGAGGAGCACGAGAGCGGGCCCGACGCGGAGGAGGTGCCCGACACCCTCGCCCCGCAGGTGCCGGTCATCGAGGCCGTCCTCGACGCCCTCGGCATCGCCCGCGTGGGCGTCGAGGGCTACGAGGCGGACGACGTGATCGGCACCTTCACCGCCCGCGCCGCGCTCCCGGTCGACATCGTCACCGGCGACCGCGACCTGTACCAGCTGGTGGACGACGCCCGCGGGGTGCGGGTGCTGTACCCGCTCAAGGGCGTCGGCACCCTCCAGATCACGGACGAGTCGGTGCTGCGCGAGAAGTACGGCGTCGACGGCCCCGGCTACGCGGACCTGGCGCTGCTGCGCGGCGACCCCAGCGACGGACTGCCCGGGGTGCCCGGCATCGGCGAGAAGACGGCCGCGAAGCTGCTCGCCGAGTTCGGCGACCTGGCCGGGATCATGGCCGCCGTAGACGACCCGAAGGCGAAGCTCACCCCGTCGCAGCGCAAGCGCCTCACCGAGGCCCGGCCCTACGTCGAGGTCGCGCCGAAGGTGGTCGAGGTCGCCGACGACGTTCCGCTGCCCGAGGTCGACCCGGCGCTGCCGCACGCCCCGCGCGACCCGGCCGGGCTCACCGAGCTGGCCGCCCACTGGAACCTCGGCGGCTCACTGGAGCGTCTGCTCACCACGCTCAGAGCTGAGGCCGGCCCCGCACGCCGGTGACGTCCGTACGGGGAGTGAGGCCAGAGGGTCCGTGCGTGAGGCGGCTCCCGGAAGGACAGGAGAGGCCGGCACCGGGGGGAAGTGCTAGCTTAGGGAACCCTAAGCAGGGAACAGCAGGGAGGCCGCCATGGCAGAACGTCCGGCCCGCACGCCGCGCAGGGCACACTCCGCGCAGGTCGTTCGCACCGAACGGCTCACTCCGCACATGCAGCGCGTGGTCCTCGGCGGCGACGGACTGGCCGACTTCTCGGCGGGCTCCTGCACCGACCACTACGTGAAGCTGCTGTTCCCCGCGCCGGGCGTCAGCTACCCCGAGCCGTTCGACGTGCAGCGCGTCCGCGAGGAGTTCCCGCGCGAGCAGTGGCCGGTGACCCGCACGTACACCGTGCGCGCCTGGGACGCCGAACCGCGGGAACTGACCGTGGACTTCGTGCTGCACGGCGACGAGGGCCTGGCGGGACCGTGGGCCGTCCGCGCCCGCCCCGGCGACACGATCCACTTCATGGGTCCCGGCGGCGCCTACGCCCCCGACCCGGACGCCGACTGGCACCTGCTCGTCGGGGACGAGAGCGCCCTGCCCGCCGTCGCGGCGGCCCTGGAGGCGCTGCCCGACGGCTCCACGGTGCGTGCCTTCGTGGAGGTCGCCGGGCCCGAGGAGGAGCAGAAGATCGACTCCGACGCGGAGGTGGTCTGGCTGCACCGCGGTGACCGGCCGGTCGGCGCCGCCCTGGTCGAGGCGGTGCGCGCGCTGCCCTTCCCGGAGGGCCGCGTCCACGCCTTCGTGCACGGCGAGGCGGGCTGGGTGAAGGAACTCCGCCGACTGCTCCGCGTCGACCACCAGGTGCCCCGCGAGGACCTCTCCGTCTCCGGTTACTGGCGCCTCGGCCACGACGAGGACGGCTGGCAGGAGTCCAAGCGGGAGTGGAACGCCCGGGTGGAGGCCGAGCAGGAGGGCACGGCGCCCGCGTAGTCCGGCGTCACCGCCCGCCGCTCCGGCCCACCATGAGACGCAGAACCCCCGCCCCGCCCTCCCCGCTCCCCCAGCGCGCCGGGGTCGACCCGGTGCGGGTGCGGATGCCCGCGGCGGGGCCCTGGGACACCGTGCGGGACTACCTGGTCGCGCGGCTCACCGGCGCGGGCCCGGGGGTGATCGACGCGATGCTCGCCTCCGGCCTGATCGTCGGCGCGGACGGGAGGCCGGTGCGCCCGGACGCGGGCTACGCGCCGGGGGCGTACGTGTGGTTCCACCGGGAGCTGCCCGCCGAGGTGCCGGTGCCGTTCCCGCTGCCGGTGGTGTACCGGGACGAGCACCTCGTCGTCGTGGACAAGCCGCACTTCCTGGCCACCACCCCGCGCGGCAGCCATGTCACCGAGACCGCGCTCGCCCGGCTCCGCCGCGACCTCGGCATCCCCACGCTCAGCGCCGCCCACCGGCTGGACCGGCTGACGGCGGGCCTGGTGCTGTTCACGGTGCGCCCCACGGAGCGCGGCGCCTACCAGACCCTGTTCCGCGACCGGCTGGTGCGCAAGGAGTACGAGGCCGTGGCGCCGTACGATCCCGGGCTGGCGCTGCCGCGGACGGTGCGCAGCCGGATCGTGAAGGAGCGCGGCTCGCTGACCGCCCGGGAGGTCGGGGGCGAACCGAACGCGGTCACCCGGATCGAGCTGCTGGAGACCCGCGCCGGTGCCGGGCCGGCCCGCTACCGGCTGTCGCCCGCCACCGGCCAGACCCACCAGCTCCGCGTCCACCTCAGCGCCCTCGGCCTGCCGATCCTCGGTGACCCCCTCTACCCGGAGGTGGCGCCGCCGACGCCACCCGACGACTTCCGCCGTCCGCTCCAACTGCTGGCGCGGGGACTGGAGTTCACCGACCCGGTCACCGGGACGCCGCACCGCTTCCGCTCCGGCCGCACGCTCGACGCCTGGTCGTCGCCCGCCGAGTGGGCCACCGGTCCGACGGCCCGCTGACCGCCGTACGCCCGGCGCGTCCGGTCAGTAGCCGCGCCACCACCGCACCAGCCGTCGCCACACGCCGTCCGGCCGGGTCGGGGGGCCCGGTGTCTGGAGGGGCTCCATGGAAGTCGTCGGCCGGGGCGGGGTCGGGGTGGCGTCGGCCTCGGTGGCGCTGATCTCCCAGCTGGCGCGCTGCTGCGGGACGGCGTTGAGGGCGGGCTTCCGGAGGACGTCCTGCTGCTCGCGGGGTTCGAAGCACACCGGGAGTTCCAGCAGGTGGCGGGAGGAGATGGACTCCGCCCAGCTCAGCTCGTCCTCGTCGCAGGCCAGCTCCACGTCCGGCAGCCGCAGCAGCAGCGCGTCCACGCCGACGTCGGCGATGGCGCGGCCGATGTCCTGCCCCGGGCACTCGTGCGGTCCGCCGCCGAAGGCGAGGTGGGAGCGGTTGCCCTTCATCCCGGCCCGCAGGTTGGGCCGTACCCTGGGGTCGACGTTGCCGGGGGCGGGCGCGAACAGCAGGCCGTCGCCGCGCCGGATGCGGTGGCCGCCCAGCTCGGTCTCCTGCTTGGCGAAGTAGGCGAAGACGGTGCTGAACGGGGGCTCGTCCCACAGCGACTGCTCGACCGCCTCGGGCACGGTGAGCTGCCCGCCGTTGAGCCGGTTGCGGAACCGCGAGTCGGTGAGGACCATCCGCAACACGTTGGCCAGCAGGTTGGCGGTGGCCTCGTAGGCGGCGATGAGCACCACCCGCAGGTGTTCGCGGACCTCGTCGTCGGAGAGCCCGGCGGGGTGGGTGATCAGTCGGCTGGCGAAGTCGTCCTCGGGATGGGCGCGCCGCCGGGCGGCGAGCCGCCCCAGCGCGTCGACGATGTACTGGTTGCTGGCGATGGCGGTCTCGGTGCCCTTGAGCATGTCGCGGGCGGCGTGCACGATCCGGTCGCCGTACTCGTCGGGCATTCCGAGGATCTCGCACATCACGGCCATCGGCAGGTGGTCGGCGAACTGGCTGACGAGGTCGGCCTCGCCCTCCTCGCAGAAGCGGTTGACGAGCGTCTGGCTGAAGCGGTTGACGAGCCGCCGCAGGGCACGGAACTCGATGGTGGACAGCGCGCCGTTGACCGCGCCGCGCAGCCGCAGGAGTTCGTCGCCCTCGGAGTGCGAGCAGATCGGCTGCCAGGCGATGTGCGGCATGAGCGGGTGGTCGGGCTTGACCCGGCCCTCCCGCAGCGGGGTCCAGATCCGGCTGTCCCGGGAGAACTGCGTGGGTGAGCGCACCAGTTGCAGGTTCTCGGCGTGGCCGAGGACCACCCACATCGGGACGTCGTCGGGCAGCAGCACCGGCGCCACCGGCCCGTGCTCGTCGCGGAGTTCCTCGTACAGGGACCGCAGGTCGTCCGCGTCCGGGCCGTAGAGCCGACGCGCCCCCTGGGGGCCGAAGGCGTGCGCGGGGCAGCCGGGGGGCGGACTGAGCAGGGCGTCGTCCGTACCGGCCGGGGTTGGGGATTCAGGCATCACAGCGAGTCGCTTTCGGAGACGCGTACACGGGCGTACGGGGTACGGGGGCTGTCCCGTCAGATGAGCTGGCGGTTCATGACGATCTCGTGCAGGAACCGCACGAGGGTCATCAGCGTGTCCCGGCTGGAGGCGCGGCGCCGGGCGTCGCACTCCACGATGGGGATCTCGGGTGCCAGGTCGAGCGCGATGCGCAGTTCGTCGAGGGGGTAACGGGGCGCGTTCGGGAAGGTGTTGACGGCCACCACGAACGGTACGCCGCGCTCCTCCAGCCGCCCCATCACGTCGAAGCTGACCTGGAGGCGCCGGGTGTCGACCAGGACGACCGCGCCGAGCGCCCCTTCGAACAGCCCGTTCCACAGGAACCAGAAGCGTTCCTGGCCGGGGGTGCCGAAGAGGTACAGCACGAGTTCGTCCGTGATGCTGATGCGGCCGAAGTCCATCGCCACGGTGGTGGCCGTCTTGTCGTCGGTACGGCGGTCGTCGTCGACGCCGATCCCGGCCTGCGTCATGGTCTCCTCGGTGGTCAGCGGTTTGATCTCGCTGACCGAGCCGACCATGGTGGTCTTGCCGACCCCGAAGCCACCCACGATCACGATCTTCACCGCGGCGCGCGCCGTGTGCGGCAGGTGGTCCTCGGCGCGCGGGCCGGGAATGGTGTCAGAGCTTTTGAAGTCCATGCATCACCGCTTCGAGGATGGAACGGTCGGGTAGCGCCTGGCGGACGATCGGGGCGCGCGCCTGTACGAGTCCGGCCGTCAGCATGTCGGTGAGCAGTACGGACACGACGCTGAACGGCAGGGCCAGGTAGGCCGAGATCTCGGCCACGGACAGGGGGGCGACGCAGAGCCTGAGCACTGCCGCCTGCTCGGGGGGAGTGGAGGACCTCGGCTCGGCGTGCGCCACCACCAACGTCACCAGGTCGACGTCCCCGCGCCCTCCGTCCCCGTCCCCGTCGCCGCCGATCACGAACAGGCGCTCGGGTTCGGGCCGGGAGTCGTCGCTGTCGTCACCGTCGTCCTCGCGGGGCTCCGGCGGTTGCTGGGGCGGCGGCTCTTCCTTCCTGGGGTGGCGCCGCTGGCGCTTCGGAGGAGTCATACGACCCTCTTGTTCCGCCGCGGCGGACTGGTCAGGTGCGGTCCGATCCGGGCGACGAGGTCACGCATCCGGGAGCTCATCATCCCGGGTTCGCAGCGGATGTCGGAGAGCACCGCCAGATAGGCGTTGGGGCCGGCGGCCATCAGGTAGAAGTAGCCGCCGTTGACCTCGATGAGGATCATGCGCATCTCGCCGTCACTGCTGGTGATCTCGTCGGCGAGGGCGCCGGCCAGGCTCTGCAGCCCGGCGCAGGCGGCGGCGACCCGGTCCCCGGTGTCGGGGTCGCCGCCCTGGCGGGCGATGCGCAGCCCGTCGGCGGAGAGCACCACGATCATCTGGATGCCGGGCACGCTCTTGGCGAGGTCCGTGAGCATCCAGTCGAGGTTCGGTCGGTACTCCATCACTTGGGATCCCTCTCGTCTGCGGCCTCGGGACCGACCGGCTCCTCGGTCGGCCCGGGGGTGGACTCGGACTCGTACTCGGACGGGTCGCGTTTCAGCCCCTCGAAGAAGGCTTCGACCCAGAGTCCGGGCGGGGGCTGCTCCTCCTTCGGCTCGGGCGCGGGCTCCGGTACGGTGCGGCCCTCGCGCGCGGCCTTCTCGGCGGCCTCCTGCTCCTCCGCCTGAGCGATGTAGGCGCGCCTGCGCAGCTCGTGGGGCGGTACGACCACCCGGCTGCGGCGCTGCGGCAGGCCGGTGGCCGTCCACTCGGTGACGATCGGGTCGTCGTCCTCCGACGGGGGTGCGGGGGCGGGGACGTCGATGGCGGCGGGGATGCCGCGTTCCGTGGCGGCGGCGGCTTCCTCCTCCTCCAGGTGGAGGGCGGTCGAGGGGACCTTCTTGGGGCTGGAGGGACGGCGCTTCTTGGGCGGGCGCTGGGGGCCCTGGGGGATCTCGTCGGAGAGGATGGGCAGCGAGGTGGCGCCGATGCCGTGGGCGAGGCCGACACCGCGTTCGGTGGTGAGCAGGGCGTGCGGGACGACGAGGACGGCGCGGACCCCGCCGTACGCCGAGGGGCGCAGCGAGACCCGCATGTTGTGGGACTTGCACAGGCGGCCGACGACCGCGAGACCGAGGCGGGGCGCCTGGTCGAGGTCCTGGATGTCGATGCCCTGCATGGCCCGTTCCAGCATCCCCTCGCAGCGGGCGCGGGCCTCCTCGTTGAAGCTGATGCCGCCGTCCTCGATCTCGATGGCGACACCGGTCTGCACGGCGACCGCGGTGACGTGGACCTTGGAGTTCGGGGGCGAGTAGCGCGTGGCGTTGTCGAACAGTTCCGCGCAGGCGTGGATGACGGGCTCGACGTAGATGCCCTTGACGCTGATGCGGGCGATGTTGCTCAGGGTGATCCGGCGGTACTCCAGGATCCGGGACATCGCGCCGCGCAGGGTGCTGTAGAGCGACACGGGCAGGGGCCACTGCCTGCCGGGACGGCCGCCGCCGAGGACGGAGACGGTGTCGGCGAGACGGCCCATCAGGGAGGTGCCGTGGTCGATGCGGAGCAGGTCGTCGAAGACCCGGGGGTTGGTGCCGTGGTCCTCCTCCATCTCCCGCAGTTCGTGGGCCTGCTGGTGGATGAGGGCCTGGATGCGGCGGGCGACGTCGACGAAGGAGCGGGCCAGGGAGTCGCGGATGGCGTCCTCCGTGTCCACGATGAACATGACCCGCTTCAGCAGGACTTCCAGCGGTCCGGGGAGGTACTGGAAGCGCTCGTCCTCCTCCCGGAGCTGGCGGAGCGCCTCGACCGGGGACTCACCCGTCTTCAGCTTCTCGAACGCGGCGGGCACGATGTCGTCGGTGAAGCGGGCCAGCACGTCGTGCTGCGCGGCCCACCGGCGTTCCAGGTAGGCGGCGTAGTGGCTGTGCTCGGCCTGCACGTTGCGCACCACCCGGCCGCGCCGCACCGCCTCGGCGGACACCGCCAGCAGCAGCACCACGGCCACGGCACCGCACGCGCCGACCACGACCCGCGCCGAGGGCACCACCAGGGCGACGGCGGCCCCGGTCGCCGCCGCCATCACTATGGCCGGTACCAGGAACACGCGCCCCTCGGGCAGGTCGCGCCGTAGGGGAGGGGGTTGAACACTCACCATGTGGGCCTCTAAGACGAATCAGCGGGGGGACGGTCCATGGGCATCCTGCACGTTCAGGAACTCGTGCGACCCATGGGGAACAAACGCCCGAATACACCTCAACTCGGCGCGCTGCGGGCGAGCTTAGTCCGACCGGATCATCGCCGTGTCACATTCCGCGTCCGCCTGAAACACCCCGCGCGACAGGAGTACCCTCAGCCCCATTTACACCCAACGGAGCGGTTCGAACACCGAACGTAACGACGTACGGGCGTACGAATCCGGCTCACCGTCACGGGTGACGGCACCCATGGCTAGGGGGTGCCCGCCGCTCGGACGGACACCCCCGGCCCTCCTGTCCCGTCAGCCCACCGACGAGTAGGCGACCACGCCCCGCAGCAAGGCGTCCACGGCCTTGCGGGCGTTCTTCACCACGGTCGACCCGGGGGGCGCCGCCGCCTGGATCTGCCCCAGCACGTCGATGACCTGCTTGCACCAGCGCACGAAGTCACCGGCGGGCATCTCCACCTCCCGCAGCACCTCGTCGAGCCCCTTGCCGCTGGCCCACATGTACGCCGCCCAGGCGAACCCGAGATCCGGCTCCCGCTGCCCGACACCCTCGGTCTGGGTGATGCGGAAGTCCTCCTCCAGCGCGTCCAGACGCCCCCAGATCCGCACCATCTCCCCCAGCGCGGCCCGCGCCTGCCCGGAGGGCAGCTTCGGCGCCATCGCGTCGTCCGAGACCCGCGCCTCGAACACCAACGCCGAGACGCACGCCGCCAGTTCGGCGGGCCCGAGGCCCTCCCAGACGCCCTCGCGCAGGCACTCGCTGGCCAGCAGGTCCAGCTCGCCGTAGAGCCGGGCCAGCCGCTTGCCGTGCTCGGTGACCTCGTTGTCCCGCAGGTAGTCCAGCTCGGTCAGCAGGGCCACGATCCGGTCGAAGGTCCGCGCGATGGTGTTGGTGCGGCCCTCGATCCGCCGCTCCAGCTGGGAGGTGTCCCGCAGCAGCCGGTGGTACCGCTCGGCCCACCGCGCGTGGTCCTCCCGGTCGTTGCACCCGTGGCACGGGTGCGCCCGCAGCGCCGTCCGCAGCCGGGCGATCTCCCGGTCGTCCGCCGCCGCCGAACGCCGCTTGCGGGCCCGCTCCGCCGGAATGTGCCCGGCCTTGGTGCGCAGCGCCGACGCCAGGTCCCGACGGGACTGCGGGGAGCGCGGGTTGAACGACTTCGGGATCCGCATCCGCTCCAGCGCCTCCACCGGCACCGGGAAGTCCATCGACGCCAGCCGCTTGACCTGCCGCTCGGCGGTGAGCACCAACGGCCGCGGACCGTCGTGGTGTTCGAACCCGCGGTGCCCGTTGGAACGCCCCGCCGGGAGCCCCGGGTCGAGGACCAGCGCCAGCCCCGCGTACTTCCCCGTCGGCACGTGGATCACGTCGCCCGGCTTCAGCCGCTCCAGCGCCACCGCCGCCTCCGCGCGCCGCTGCGCCGCGCCCTGCCGGGCCAGCTCGGTCTCCCGGTCCTTCAGCTCCCGGCGCAGCCGCGCGTACTCCTCGAAGTCGCCGAGGTGGCAGGTCATGGAGGCCCGGTAGCCCTCCAGGCCCTCCTCGTTGCGCTGCACCTGCCGGGAGATCCCGACCACCGACCGGTCCGCCTGGAACTGCGCGAACGACGTCTCCAGCAGCTCCCGCGACCGGTGCCGCCCGAACTGCTCGACCAGGTTGACGGCCATGTTGTACGACGGTCTGAAGCTGGACCGCAGCGGGTACGTGCGGGTGCCCGCGAGCCCCGCCAGGTGCTCGGGGCTCATGCCCCGCTGCCACAGCACCACCGCGTGGCCCTCGACATCGATGCCACGCCGCCCGGCCCGCCCGGTGAGCTGGGTGTACTCGCCCGGGGTGATGTCGGCGTGCTGCTCGCCGTTCCACTTCACGAGCTTCTCCAGGACCACCGACCGCGCGGGCATGTTGATGCCCAGCGCCAGCGTCTCGGTGGCGAACACGGCCTTCACCAGACCGCGGACGAACAGCTCCTCCACGACCTCCTTGAAGGTCGGCAGCATCCCCGCGTGGTGGGCGGCGATCCCGCGCTCCAGCCCTTCGAGCCACTCGTAGTAGCCGAGGACGTGCAGGTCCTCGGCGGGGATCGACGCGGTGCGTTCCTCCACCAGGGCCCGCACCCGCGCCCGCGCCTCGTCGTCGTTGAGCCGCAGCCCCGCGTACAGGCACTGCTGGACGGCGGCCTCGCAGGCGGCGCGGCTGAAGATGAAGGTGATCGCGGGCAGCAGGCCCTCGGCGTCGAGCCGCTCTATGACCTCCGGTCTGCTCGGCGTCCACACCCGTGACCGCTGCCGCCGCTCCCGCTCCCGGTCGGCCTCGCGCATCGCGCGGCCCCGGCGGCGGTCCTGGTACGACGGCCGGGTGGCCTCCATCCGCGCCATCCGCGTGAGGTCGGGGTTGACGGCCTTCTTCTGCCCCTCGCCCTCCTCGAAGAGGTCGTACATCCGCCGCCCGGCCAGCACGTGCTGGAACAGCGGCACCGGCCGGTGCTCGGAGACGATCACCTCGGTGTCGCCGCGGACGGTGTCCAGCCAGTCGCCGAACTCCTCGGCGTTGGAC
Organism: Streptomyces sp. NPDC006997; assembly: GCF_040635175.1. NCBI lineage: Bacteria > Bacillati > Actinomycetota > Actinomycetes > Kitasatosporales > Streptomycetaceae > Streptomyces > Streptomyces sp. NPDC006997. The sequence continues at coordinate 134,754 of NZ_JBEYHH010000012.1, read as the reverse complement.
ACCGTCGCCGACAATGACACCAGCGTCACCGACTCGGGCAGGTGGATGATCACCTCTTCCCAGACCGCGCCGCGGAACCGGTCGGAGAGGTAGTGCACCTCGTCCATGACCACGTAGCCCAGGCCCAGCAGGGTCCGCGAGCCGGCGTACAGCATGTTCCGCAGCACCTCGGTGGTCATCACGACCACCGGGGCGTCGGGGTTGACGCTGTTGTCGCCGGTGAGCAGGCCGACCTTCTCCGCGCCGTAGCGGCGGCACAGGTCGGCGTACTTCTGGTTCGACAGCGCCTTGATGGGGGTGGTGTAGAAGCACTTCCTGCCCTGGAGCAGGGCGAGGTGGACGGCGAACTCACCCACGATCGTCTTGCCGGAGCCGGTGGGCGCGGCGACCAGGACGCCCTTCCCCGCCTCCAGCGCCTGGCAGGACTCGATCTGGAAGGGGTCGAGGCCGAAGTCGTACATCTCGCGGAAGGACGCGAGCGCGGTGGCCTGCTCGACGGCCCGCTTCCGGGCTGCCGCGTACCGCTCGGCCGGTGAGAGATCCTCTGTCATCGTACTTTCGAGCGTACCGGGCCCCACGGACAACGGGACGATCATTATCGGGATCCACAGCCCGGTATCGGGCGATCCGCCCAGTTCAGCGGGGTACGACGGTCAGGGGCCGACGATGCGGACCGCGCCCGGCACGCACCGGGCGGTCAGCGGCAGCGGCCCGAGCGGCTCCCCGTCGGCGTACCCGGTGATGCCGTCGGCGGCCAGCTCGACGCTGACCGCGCGGTAGACGCTGACCTTGGGGTGGCGCACGTGCCCGCCCCGGTACACCGACGGGAACACCCGCAGCAGGGTCGCCCGGCCGCAGTCCCCGACCACGGTGACGTCGAACAGCCCGTCGGTCGGGTCGGCGCCGGGACAGATCCGCATCCCGCCCCCGTACGACGCCCCGTTGCCGACCGCCACCAGCGTCGCCTCGATCTCCCGGGTCTCGCCGCCGTCCAGGGTGATCCGGTACGGGAACGGCCGGAACGCGGCCAGCTCGGCCAGCATCGCGAGGTCGTACTTCAGCCGCCCGGCGGGCCAGCGCATCCGGTTGCCGCGGTCGTTGACGCGGGAGTCGAACCCGGAGGCGAGGACGGTGCCGAACCAGTGGTCGCCGACCCGTCCGAGGTCGACGTCCCGCAGCCGGGCCCCCTTCAGGGCGTCGGCGGTGACCCGGCCCGCGGCGGCCGGGTCCCGGACGGGCAGGCCCAGGGCGCGGGCGAAGTCGTTGCCGGTGCCGACGGCGACCACCCCGAGCGGGGTGCGGGTGCCCGCGACCGCCTGGAGCGCCAGGTTGACCATGCCGTCGCCGCCCACCGCAACGAGCGCGCCGGTGCCCTCCGCGACGGCGGCACGCGCGCGTGCGAGGGCGTCCGCGGCGCTGCTCCCGACGAGCGTGCGTACCTGGAACCCGGCGGCCCGCAGAGCGGAGGCGGCCGGCTGCGCCGCGTGGGCGCCCCGGCCGCGTCCCGCGGTGGGGTTGACGACGATGGTGATCTCGCTGCTCACGGGAGTGACCCTATGAGCCGTCCGCGGATCCTCAGGTCACGTCGTCATAACCGTTGACCCGGTCCGTGCTCGCCTGCTCCGGCAGCGTGGCCCGGCCGCTCGTGACCGGCTCGGCCTCGCCGATGTCCTCGGGGGTCAGGTCCAGCTCGGACGCCTCGTCGTCGGCGGGGCCGAGGGCCTCACGGCGGCGCCTGCGGTGGTCGTTGACCAGCGAGACGGCGACGGCGGTGAAGTACAGCACCCAGATCGGCCCGGCCAGCGCCATCATGGTCAGCGGGTCGGTGCTGGGCGTGGCGATCGCCGCGAAGACGGTGATGCCCATGATCATGCCGCGCCACCAGCCGAGCATCCGCTTGCCGGTGATGGCGCCGGTGAAGTTCAGCATGACCAGCAGCAGCGGCAGTTCGAAGGAGAGACCGAAGACGACGACCATGCGCGTGACCAGGTCGAGCAGGTCGTCCAGCGGCAGCAGGTTGTCGACGCCGAACGGCGTGAACTCGATCAGCACCTTCGCGGTGGTGGGCAGCACCTTGTAGGCGAAGAAGGCGCCCGCGAGGAAGAGCGGGAAGCCGGTGGCGACGAACGCGTAGGCGTACTTCTTCTCGTGCCGGTGCAGACCGGGCGCGACGAACGCCCACAGCTGGTACAGCCAGACCGGCGCGGCCAGCACGACACCCGCCATCAGGGAGACCTTGAGGGCGAGCGTGAACGGCGTGAGCAGACCGTTGATGGTGATCTGCGCGCACGGGTCCGCGTCCTCCTGTGCGCGCGCGAGTTCCTCGAACGACTGCGTGCAGCCGACCGACTTGAGGATCGGCTCGGTGAAGAAGTTGATGATGTCGTTGTAGAAGAAGGCGGCGACGATCGTCACCAGGACGATCGCCAGCAGCGCCTTCGCGAGCCGGTTGCGAAGCTCACGAAGGTGCTCCGCGAGGGGCATCCGCCCCTCGGGATCCTTCTCCTTCTCCTTCTTGCGGGCAGGCTTCAGCAACCCACGTTCCCATCTCGTGCGGGGGCCGGAGGTCACCGGCCCTGCGTCAGCGCTTGGTCGTGTCCGTCGGCTCGGTGACCGGGCGGGAGCTGGTCACGTCGCCGGGCGCGGCCTGGATGATGCGCTGAGCGGGGCCCTGCTGGTCGTCGGGCTGCGGCGGGTCGGCCGGGGCGGAGGACTTGTCCTCCTTCATCGCCTTGGCCTCGCTCTTCAGGATGCGCGCGGACTTGCCGAGCGAGCGGGCCATGTCCGGAAGCTTCTTCGCGCCGAACAGCAGGATGATGACGACGAGGATGAGAATGATCTCGGGGGCTCCGAGCCTTCCGAACATAAGTCTTTACCTTCTCACCGAGGCGGCTTGGGTGGGGTGCTGTGTTGTCCGACCGGTCGGACAGGTGTCCGACCGAGCGTGCTCGTCAGCGATCGTAACGCTCAGGGGTGAACGTGAGGCAATCCCCGTGCGTACTCCCGGCCGCGGTCCGGGCCTCGTTTACCGGGCCGCGACCAGCAGCGTACCTGCCGGGTGGGGCAGGTCGACAGGGCGAAGCACCCCGAAACGTCCCGGACTGCGGGACTCGCAGGGGCGGTCTAGTGGATGCACAGCGCCTCCCTAGTGGACCTGGACGGCCGCCGCGTCCCCGCCTGACCGGGCTCTCACAGGGCGTCCGCCGAGCGGGCCGCGCCCGTCGCCGCGCGTTCCAGCTCCTCCGCGGCCCGGTTGACCCGGCGCGCGGAGTCCGCGACCTGCCGCCCCAGCCGCTCCGCCTCCAGGAACACCCGCACCGCGAGCACCCCGAGGACCAGCAGTCCCGCAAACCCCAACGCCACCGCGCACATCGCCCAGAACATGCGCCGAGCCTAGAGGGTCCCGCGCCCGGCGGGCCGCCACGGGTCCCGCCCGGCCCAAGCCGCCATCGGCCGGGGCCTACACGGTCGAGTGCAGCCGCAGCGTGCTCACACCGCCGCCGGTGAGCAGTTCCACGATGCGCTCACCGGCGGGCTTGCGGACCAGGGTGCCGCAGTCGGGACAGGTGAAGGAGTAGAACGTCGTACGGCTGCTCGCCCCGATCGCCAGCCGCAGCGCGCCCGCCGCCAGCTCGAACCGGCCCCGGCAGTCCGGGCAGCCCGCCCGGAACACCACGGGAGCCACGCTCCGCATCCCGGCGAACGCGGCGGCAACCGACATGCCGCGCGCCCCGGGCGTCGCCGACTCGCTCACAGTCCTCGCTCCTGCCTGTCGTACCGGCCGTCGTGCACCTCACGCGCCCCGCCCGGCGACGGCCCCACGGCCGCCGCCTCGACACCGTCGTACGCCGCCAGCGCCTCCCGGGCCGCCCGGCGGGCGCTGTCGGCCAGCTCACCCGGGGCGACGATCCGGCCGTCCCGGCCGAGCCGCAGCGCCAGCCGTCTCAACGACGCCGGGTCGGGGGTGCGCAGGGTGATACGGAGCCCGCCGTCGGCAAGCTCATCGGCGCTGTCGTGCGGGTAGTACTCCGCGACCCAGCGCCCGCCCGGACCGACCTCGACGACGACCTCCGGATCCTCCGCCGCGGGCTGCACCAGCCCCTCGGACAGGTCCCGCAGCTCCACCTCCGGCGGCGCGGACGGCTCGTCCAGGACCTTGATCTCCGCGACCCGGTCGAGCCGGAAGGTGCGGCGCGCCTCCGAGCGGTAGCACCAGCCCTCCACATAGGTGTGACCGACGCTGACCAGCCGGATCGGGTCGATCTCCCGCTCGGTGACCTCGTCACGCGCCGGTGAGTAGTAGCGGATCCACAGCCTGCGCCGCTCCGAGATCGCCCGGTCGACGTCCGCGAAGACACCGCCCTCCGACTCGAACGTCACCGACAGCCGGGAACTGGCCCCGGCCGCCTCCCCCGCCGCCGCCTCCACCTTGGCCGTCGCCCGCAGCAGCGCCTGCCGGTCGCCCTCGCGCAACCCCGGCAGGGTGGCCACCGCGCGCGCCGCGACCAGCAGCGCGGTCGCCTCGTCGGCGGCCAGCCGCAGCGGCTCGGCGGCCTCCGCGCCGAGCGCGGCCGGGTTGTGCCACCAGATGCGCTCACCGTCGGTGTCGATGTCGAGCAGGTCACCGCCGCGGAAGCTCGTCCCGCACAGCGGCAGCACGTCGAGGTCGGAGATCAGCTCGTCCTCGGTGATCCCGAAGGCCCGCGCGACGTCCTCCACGCGCGCGCCGGGACGCTCCCGCAGATACGTCACCAGGGAGAGCATCCGCCGGGTCTGGTCGATGGCGTTCACGGGCCTGACCGGTTTGCCAGCCACTGTCTTTCTCCGCTCCCCCTCAGCCCTTGGCCACGGCGCGCAGCCGGTCCACCACGTCGGCCCGCAGCTCCGCCGGTTCCAGGACCACCACATCCGGCCCGAACTCCACCAGCCAGGCGTCCAGACCGTGCCCGTACGGAATCTCCAACTCGTCCCAGCCGTCGCCGAGTTCCCGCACCGAGGTGGCCTTCGCCCGCAAGGGGTAACCGGACCCCGACCGCAACCGGATCCGGGCCGTCCGGTCGGCGATCTCCCCCGCCCAGCTCGCCACCGTCTCCCGCACCGTGACCACGTCGGGGACGGGCGCGACGTACCGGCCGCCGCGGGTGCGCACCCGGCCGGTGATCCGCGACAGCCGGAACACCCGCTCCGCGCCGCGGTCCCGGTCGAAACCGGCCAGGTACCAGTGACCGCGCCAGCACTCCAGCGCCCACGGCTCCACATGCCGGGGCTCCGGCCGGGCCGCGGTCGCCTTGCGGTAGTCGAAGCCGACGGGACGGCGGTCCCGGCACGCCAGCATCAGCGGCTCGAACGCCGCCTCGTGCACCGGGATCCGCGGCTCCAGCGCGCCGTGCGCCTCGTACGGGTCGACGTCCTCGGGCAGCCCGGCCGCGCGCAGCTTCTGGAGCGCGCCGCTCGCCGCGCCCGCCAGCCGGGCCTGCTGCCACACCTTCGCCGCCAGACCGAGGGCGGCGGCCTCCTCCGCGTCCAGGGTGATCGGCGGCAGCCGGTTGCTGTCCCGGCGCGCCAGATAGCCGACCTCGCCGTCCAGGCTCTCCACGGTCTCGATGACCAGGCCCAGCTCGCGCAGATCGTCCTTGTCCCGCTCGAACATCCGGTTGAAGGCGTCGTCGGCACCGGCCGCGCTCCCGCCCGGCCGCCCGGCCGCACCGCTCCCCGGCCGCACGGTCTCGACGTAGGCCTCGATCGAGTCGCGCAGCTCCCGCTTGCTGAGTGGCCGCCTGGTCCCGAGCAGACACAGCGCCAGATTCATCAGCCGCTCGGCCTTGGCAATGGCCATCGACGCCCTTCGCCTTCCCTATGGTGCTTCCGACCGATGACCGTACCGCTCCGCGGCACCCGGACAAAAGCCGAGGGTCCATGCCCGGACGGGCATGGACCCCACACGACCGACCGCGGTCAGACCGACACCAGGTCACAGACGAAGATCAGCGTCTCACCCGGGCCGATCCGGCCACCCGCGCCCCGGTCGCCGTACGCCAGGTGCGGCGGGATGACCAGCTGGCGGCGACCGCCGACCTTCATGCCCTGCACACCCTGGTCCCAGCCCGCGATGACCTGACCGATGCCCAGCTGGAACTTCAGCGGCGTGCCGCGGTTCCAGGACGCGTCGAACTCCTCACCCGTGGAGAACGCGACGCCCACGTAGTGGACGGAGACGGTGTCGCCCGCCTTGGCGACCGGCCCGTCACCCTCCCAGATGTCCTTGATCTCAAGGTCCGCCGGGGGCTCGCCGCCCGGGAAGTCGATCTCGGGCTTCTCGATGCTCACGTCTCTAGCTCCTGCATGTATGCGAACAAGGCAACGCCCCCCAGTCTTTCATCCCCGCCCGGCAGCCGCCCGGCAGGGCGGCACCCGCCACCCCGCCCACCGCCACCCCGCCCACGGCCGCCCGGTCCCGCGGGCCGTCACATCTTGGCCAGGATGTCCACCGAGAACACCAGTGTGGAGTCCTTCTTGATGCCGCTGCCGCTCGGCGGCTGGTCGCCGTACCCCAGCTTCGGCGGGATCACGATCAGGACCCGGCTGCCGACCTTCTTGCCGGTCAGCCCCTGTGCCCAGCCCTTCACGACCTGCTGGAGCGAGAACGACGTCAGCGCCTTGCGGCCGTACGTCGAGTCGAACTCCTTGCCGCCGTCCCACAGCACGCCCTTGTACTGCACCAGCACGCTGTCCTCCGCGCCGACCTCCGCGCCGTCGCCCTCGATGACGTAGTTCGCCACCAGCTCCGTCGGCGCCTCGGCGTCCGGGACCTCGATCGACGGTGCCTTGCCGTCCTTGTTGGTGCCGACCTTCGGCAGGTCCACGTTGTCCTGCGCGACGTCCGTGCCCTCGGCGGAGCTCTTCGCGTTGAACGTGTTCTGCAGGTCGACCACGAACACCAGCGTGTCCGTGCCCTTGATGCCCGCGTTCTGGTTGCCGCTCTCGCCGTACCCCCACGTCGGCGGCACCGAGAACTGGACCCGGCTGCCCGCCTTCTTCCCCGTCAGGGCGTAGCGCCAGCCGTCGATGATGCTGCCCTGGGCGAGCTGGATCACCAGCGGCGTCTTACGGTCGTAGGAGTTGTCGAACACCTTCGCCGTGTCCCACACCTGGCCCAGGTAGTTCGCCTGGACGTAGTCGCCCTCCGCGACCGTGCGCCCGCCGCCCGCGATCAGCGTCTTCACCGCGAGCTGGTCCGAGGGGTCACCCGAGCCCTTCGCCACCGTCGGCTTCTCGTCGAACTTCGTGCCCGCCGTCACCGCGGGCAGCGGACCGTCGACGATCTTCGGCGCGGGTGCCTCGGACGACGACCCGTCCGTCGGCGACGCGCTGTCGCTGGCCTTGCCGGAATCCGAGCCCTCGTCACCGCAAGCGGCGAGCGTGGCCAGTCCGGCGGGAACGGCGATGAGAAGTGAGCGTCGGCGCACGGTGGGGGCCTCGTAATCGGTCGATCTTGTGGATGGCGTGCGCGCAACTCTACGGCGTGAGAAGGGCGCCGTACGAGAAACGTACGGCGCCCGTGTGGCGTTCCACACCGCCCCACCGGGCCCGAGGACCCCGTGGGACACCCCTCACATACCGGCGATCAGCTTCTCCACCCGGTCGTCCACCGAACGGAACGGGTCCTTGCACAACACCGTCCGCTGCGCCTGGTCGTTCAGCTTCAGATGCACCCAGTCGACGGTGAAGTCCCGGCGCTGCTCCTGCGCCCGCCGGATGAAGTCACCCCGCAACCGGGCCCGAGTGGTCTGCGGCGGCACCGACTTGCCCTCGAAGATCTTCAGGTCGTCGCAGATCCGCGCCGCCTGGCCCTTCTTCTCCAGCAGGTAGTACAGCCCACGACGACGGTGGATGTCGTGGTACGCGAGGTCTATCTGCGCGACCCGCGGATGCGACATGGTCATGTTGTGCTTGGCGCGGTACCGCTCCAGCAGCTTGTACTTCATCACCCAGTCGATCTCGGTGCCGATCCGGTCGAGATCCTCCGTCTCGATCGCGTCCAGGGTGCGGCCCCACAGCTCCAGCACCTGCTCCACCGTGCCGGTGCGGATACCGCGCCGCTCACAGAAGTCCACGGCCTTCTCGTAGTACTCCCGCTGCACCTCGAGCGCCGAGGCCTCCCGGCCGCTCGCCAGCCGCACCTTGCGGCGCCCGGTGATGTCGTGACTGACCTCACGGATCGCCCGGATCGGGTTCTCCAGCGTCAGGTCCCGCATCACCGTGCCCGCCTCGATCATGCGCAGCACCAGATCGGTCGCGCCGACCTTCAGCAGCATCGTCGTCTCGGACATGTTCGAATCGCCGACGATCACATGCAGACGGCGGTAACGCTCCGCGTCCGCGTGCGGCTCGTCACGCGTGTTGATGATCGGACGGGAACGCGTCGTCGCCGACGACACGCCCTCCCAGATGTGCTCCGCCCGCTGACTGACGCAGTACACCGCGCCCCGCGGGGTCTGCAACACCTTCCCGGCACCACACAGCAACTGCCGGGTGACGAGGAACGGGATGAGAATGTCCGCGAGCCGCGAGAACTCCCCGTGCCGCGCCACCAGATAGTTCTCGTGGCACCCGTAGGAGTTGCCCGCCGAGTCGGTGTTGTTCTTGAACAGGTAGACGTCGCCCGCGATTCCCTCCTCGTGCAGGCGTCGCTCCGCGTCCACCAGAAGACCTTCGAGAATGCGCTCGCCAGCCTTGTCGTGGGTGACCAGCTCGGTCACGTTGTCACATTCGGGTGTCGCGTATTCCGGATGTGAGCCCACGTCGAGATAGAGGCGGGCGCCGTTCCGCAGAAAGACATTGCTGCTACGGCCCCATGACACGACACGGCGGAAGAGGTACCGAGCCACCTCGTCAGGCGACAGGCGGCGCTGTCCCCTGAACGTGCACGTGACGCCGTACTCGTTCTCCAGCCCGAAAATGCGGCGGTCCATGACTGAACATTACGCCCGATCCCCGGAACTGAAACGGGGTTCGGCGGCACGATTTGGATCATTTTCCGATGAAGCCGCAACCACCCCGCCCCCGGCGGGAACTGCGAGGACCCCCTGCGCGGCCAGCAGAACCAGCAACGACACGGCCCCCGCCACCCCCGGCACCACGAAACCCCCCAGCGCCCCGCCCCACTCCACCACCGGCCCGGCGACCCCCGTCCCCACCGACGCGCCCACCGTGAACGTCGTCACCAACCACGAGAACGCCTCCGTCACCGTCCCCCGCGGCGCGTGCCGGTCCACGAGCACGAACGCGCACGCGATCGCCGGCGCCAGGAACACCCCCGCGAGCGCCGACAACGCCGTCATCGCCACCGGACCCGGCAACAGCACCAGCGGCACGTAACACACCGCCAGAAGAGCCACCAGCACCCGCAGTCGCCGCTCCGGCGGACCCACCCACTGCCGCGCCCCGTACACCGAGCCGCCCAGCAGCGCGCCCAGGCCCAGCCCCGCCATCAGCCAGCCGTACACCACGTCACCACCGTGGTCGTCCGCGTACGACACCGCCGCCACCGTGATCGACCCCAGCGCCACCCCGATGAACAGGAACGCCCCCAGCAGCACCAGCAGCCCGCGCGAGCGCAACGCGCCCAGCCAGTGCGCCTCCCGCGGCGCCGACCGCCACGCCCGCGAAGGGGCCGACACCACCACCGACAGCGCGCCCAGCACCCCGACCACGCTCAGCACCACCAGCGCCGCCCGCGCCGACCACAGCGACACGCACAACGTCACCAGCAGCGGGCCGACCGTGAACATCACCTCCTGCGCCACCGCGTCCATCGCGTACGCGGTGTGCACCTGCTCCTCCCTGCGGAGGACACTCGGCCACAGCGCCCGCAGACCGCCCTCCAGCGGCGGCGTGAACAGCCCCGCCGCCGCCACCGCGGCATACGACAGCGCCAGCAGCTCCGTACCCGTCCCCGCGAACGCCACCATCGCCAGCGCCGACAGCAGCGCCGCGGGCAACTGCACCCGCGGCTGCCCGTACAGGTCACACAGCCGCCCCAGGACCGGCTGCCCCACCGCGTTCGCGACCCCGTACACCGCCGCCAGCGCCCCCGCCAGGCTGTACGTACCGCCCTCCGCGCGGATGAACAGCACGATCGCGATCGCCGCCGTGGCGTTCGGCAGCCTCCCGACGAGCGTGCCGACCAGCAGGCGGGCGGCGTGCTGCGCCCTGAGGATCTCCAGGTATCCCGCGGCCATGACCCGCCCTTCCCGAGGTTTTACGTATAACGTCCGTCGTCATACGTACCATGTGCCCAGTTCACACGTCCAGACGAAAGAGCAGGCCCACGGTGGCACGAGGCAGCACCCGACCCACCAGCCGGGACGTCGCCCAGGCCGCCGGCGTGTCCCAGGCCGCCGTCTCCCTCGTCCTCGGCGACAAGTGGCGCGGACGCGTCTCCGAGACCACCGCCCAGCGCGTCCGGCAGGCCGCCCTCGACCTCGGCTACCGGCCCAACCTCGCCGCCCGCAACCTCCGGCTCGGCCACACCCGCACCGTCCTCCTCGTCGTCCCCGCCCTCACCACCGAATTCTTCGCCGGTGTCTACACCGGCGCGGCCCGAGTCGCCGCCGCACACGGCTTCGGCGTCGTCCTCTACCCCTCCCCCGAAGGCATCGGCCCCGCCAAGGACCCCTTCCACTCCGCCCAGGCCGCCCTCGACGGCGTCATCGCCTCCTCCATGGCCGCCGACGCCCTCACCGCCCTCCGCGGCGACCAGCTCCCCCTCGTCATGCTCGACAGCGACCCGCACGGCAGCCACGGCGCCACCACCGTCAACCTCGACATCGCCGACGGCGTCCGCCAGATCGCCGACCACCTCCTCGGCCTCGGCCACCGCGCCTTCCTGCACCTCGCCGCCGACGTCCCCTCCTGGACCTTCGACGTCCGGGCCCGCGCACTCGCCGACCGGCTCGACGCCGCCCCCGGCACCACCCTGCGCACCACCCGCGCCCCCCTCTCCATCGACGACGCCCTCACCGCCACCGAGGCCTCCCTCACCGCGGACCCCCGGCCCACCGCCATCGTCTGCGACGACGACAAACTCGCCGCGGGCGCCTACAAGGCACTCCGCCGCCTCGGCCTGCGCATCCCCGACGACGTCTCCGTCACCGGCCTCGACGACCTCGCCCTCGCCACCGCCATCGACCCCGAACTCACCACCGTCCACCTCGACGCCGAGCTCTTCGGCGAACGCGGGATGCACGCCCTCCTCGCCGTCCTGGACGGCCGCGAACCCGACCACGGCGACATCCCCGTCCACCTCGTCGTCCGCGCCTCCACAGCGCCACCACGCCCCACCTGAACGCCCTGTGCCCCGGCCGCAGGGCGGCCGGGGCACAGGAACCAGCAGGGGTGGACGGAAGGGCTACCCCTCCTCGGACCCGGACGACTCCTCGGAGCCCGCCTCCGCCTCCGGGCCCGCGTCAGCCGCCAGCAACCGCGACAGCTGACCGCCGGTGATCCGCTTGAACTTCCGCTTCTGCGGACGCGTACGGTCCAGCACCGCCACCTCCAGCCGCTCCGCGGGGATCTCCCGCTGCGTACCGTTGGTGTCCCGCGACAGCGCCTGCACCGCCAGCGTCAACGCCTCCGCCAGCGTCATACCGTCGCGGTGGCGCTGGTCCAGGTAGCCACTGATCTGCTCGGCGTTGCCACCCACCGCGACCGAACCGTGCTCGTCCACGATCGAGCCGTCGTGCGGCAGCCGGTAGATCTGGTCACCGTCCGGCGTCTCCCCCACCTCCGCGACGACCAGCTCCACCTCGTACGGCTTCTCCGCCGCCGAGGAGAAGATCGTGCCGAGCGTCTGGGCGTAGACGTTGGCCAGGCCACGGGCCGTGACATCGTCCCGGTCGTAGGTGTAACCCCGCAGATCCGCGTACCGCACCCCGCCGATGCGCAGGTTCTCGTACTCGTTGTACTTGCCGGCGGCCGCGAAGCCGATCCGGTCGTAGATCTCGCTGAACTTGTGCAGCGCGCGGGACGGGTTCTCGCCGACGAACACGATGCCGTCGGCGTACTGGAGCACGACCAGGCTGCGGCCCCGGGCGATGCCCTTGCGGGCGTACTCCGCCCGGTCGGCCATGGCCTGCTGGGGTGAGACATAGAACGGCGTCGACACCGGTTATCCGTCCCTTTCTGTGGAAGTCACTGGATCACCCTCACAAGAACCGGCCGCCGCCTACAGCAGCGCGGCCCGCGGGCCGTCGGGCTGCTCAAGGCGCCGCTCCAGCACCGAGCGGGCGATCCCGGACGACTCGTCCTCGGTGAGCCTGCGGAAACCGTCCTCGGTGATCACGGTGACGATCGGGTAGATCCGGCGGGCGACATCGGGACCACCGGTCGCCGAGTCGTCGTCTGCCGCGTCGTACAGGGCCTGCACCACCAGCGTGGTGGCGTCGTCCTCGGTCAGGTCGGCACGGAAGAGCTTCTTCATCGCGCCGCGCGCGAAGATCGAACCCGAGCCGGTGGCGGCGAAGTTGTGCTCCTCCGACCGGCCGCCCGTGACGTCGTAGGAGAAGATCCGGCCCCTGCCCCGGTCCACGTCGAACCCGGCGAACAGCGGGACGACGGCCAGGCCCTGCATCGCCATGCCCAGGTTGGACCTGATCATCGTCGACAGGCGGTTCGCCTTGCCCTCCAGCGACAGCTGGGCGCCCTCCACCTTCTCGAAGTGCTCCAGCTCCAGCTGGAAGAGCTTGACCATCTCCACGGCCAGACCCGCCGTACCGGCGATGCCGACGGCGCTGTACTCGTCGGCCGGGAAGACCTTCTCGATGTCGCGCTGGGCGATCACGTTCCCCATCGTGGCGCGGCGGTCACCGGCGAGGACGACGCCCCCCGGAAACGTCACGGCCACGATCGTGGTCCCGTGCGGCGCCTCGATCACGCCCTGCGTGGGCGGGAGTTGCCGCTTGCCCGGCAGCAGCTCCGGCTGGTGCTCGGACAGGAAGTCCATGAAGGAGGAGGACCCAGGCGTCAGGAAGGCAGCTGGTAGACGCCCGGTGCTACGAGTGTTGGCTTCCACGCGATTCCTTCCACGTATGCGGCAGCCCGCCTTATGACGTCGGGCCGATCCTTGAACTGCCCCAGCGCCGCGTTGCAGCTGAAGCACAGTACGCCACGGACCCTACCCGTCTCGTGGCAGTGATCCACATGCTCTGGCAAGGCCACGAGACAGATGCAGCAGACACCGCCCTGGGACGCGGCCAACTGGTCGCGCTCGGCCTGGGAGATGCCGTACTGACGCTTGAGGTGCCCCTCGCGGCCCTGGACGGCCCGGCAGGTCTTGCACCGCGTCGACAGGCCGTCCGGGGCGGAGGCGTTGCGGTGCCACTCGCTGTGCGGCTTGGTTTCGCCGCACGACCGACAGAGTTTGTGCCCCGGCGGCACGTCCACCTTCTCCCGGACCGGCCTGCCCAGCGCCTCCTGGCGACGCCGGTAGTGCGCGGCACTGTACGCCGCCACGCACTCCCGGCAGTACGGCTGAAGGCCATCACGCCGGTTCTTGTCGCGGGCGAAGGCGGCGAGCGGCAGCTCCCGCTGCCACTTCCCGCACTCCTTCGACTTGGACCCGCCGTCCACACCCACCCCCGTAGACCTTCATTCCGAAGGCTAGATCGCTAGATGACCTTCACTCTCCGCCTTTTTGCACGAAGCTTCGCACGAAATCCTCGGCGTTCTCTTCGAGTACGTCATCGATTTCATCGAGGACGGAGTCCACGTCATCGCTGAGCTTCTCCTGGCGCTCCTTGAGGTCCTCCGACCCCTGCGCCTCGGTCGTCTGCTCCTCGACCTCCTCCGTGGAGCGCGTCGCCTTCTGCTGCCCGCCGCTGGTGTCCTTGGTCGCCATCACCCTCACCCCGCTCGGTTCGCCCGACATGGTCGGCAGGACGGCTTTCCTGCCGTTCGGTCTTGATCAGACCCTACAAGGCCGGTCTGACAACGGCCCTGCCGTTGCTACAACGCGCGAGGGCCACCTCGATGATTCCCGGCCGAGGCGGTTTCCACCCCGGCCGGGCGTCTGCTCCGTGTACCCGCTCAGCCGCCGGACAAGACCCTGACCAGGTCTTCCGCGGTACGGCAGCGGTCCAGCAGTGCCTTGACGTGATTACGCGTTCCGCGAAGCGGTTCCAGGGTTGGGACCCGCTGGAGGGAGTCCCGACCCGGGAGGTCGAAGATCACGGAGTCCCAGGAGGCCGCGGCGACGTCGTCGGCGTACTGCTCAAGGCAGCGTCCGCGGAAGTAGGCGCGGGTGTCCTCGGGCGGCTTGACCTTGGCCTGCTCGACCTCGGTCTCGTCCAGGAGGCGCTTCATCCGGCCGCGGGCGGCCAGACGGTTGTAGAGGCCCTTCTCGGGGCGTACGTCGGCGTACTGGAGGTCGACGAGGTGCAGCCGGGCGGCGTCCCAGTCGAGGTCGTCGCGGCGGCGGTAGCCCTCCATGAGTTCCCGCTTCGCCACCCAGTCCAGCTCGCCCGCGAGGCTCATGGGGTCGCGTTCGAGGCGGTTGAGGGTGTCCTCCCAGCGGGCCAGCACGTCCTTGGTCTGGTCGTCGGCATCGGCGCCGAACCGCTCCTCGACGTACTTGCGGGAGAGTTCGTAGTACTCCATCTGGAGCTGTACGGCGGTGAGGGTGCGGCCGCTGCGGAGGGTCACCAGGCGCTTCAGCGACGGGTCGTGGGAGACCTGGTGGAGGGTGCGGACGGGCTGGTCCACGGCGAGGTCGACGGCGATGAAGCCGTCTTCGATCATGGACAGGACGAGCGCCGTCGTGCCCAGTTTGAGGTAGGTGGAGATCTCCGAGAGGTTGGCGTCGCCGATGATCACGTGCAGGCGGCGGTACTTCTCGGCGTCGGCGTGGGGCTCGTCGCGGGTGTTGATGATGGGGCGCTTGAGGGTGGTCTCCAGGCCGACCTCGACCTCGAAGTAGTCCGCGCGCTGGCTGAGCTGGAAGCCGTGTTCGTGGCCGTCCTGGCCGATGCCGACGCGACCGGCGCCGGTGAAGACCTGGCGGGAGACGAAGAAGGGCGTGAGGTGGCGCACGATGTCGGAGAACGGGGTCTCCCGCTTCATCAGGTAGTTCTCGTGCGTGCCGTAGGAGGCGCCCTTGTTGTCGGTGTTGTTCTTGTAGAGGTGGATGGGCTGGGCGCCGGGGAGCGCGGCGGCGCGTTCGGCGGCCTCGGCCATGATGCGTTCGCCCGCCTTGTCCCAGAGGACGGCGTCGCGGGGGTTGGTGACTTCGGGGGCGCTGTATTCGGGGTGTGCGTGGTCGACGTAGAGCCGGGCTCCGTTGGTGAGGATGACGTTGGCCAGGCCGATGTCCTCGTCGGTGAGCTGGCTGGCGTCGGCGGCCTCGCGGGCGAGGTCGAAGCCTCGCGCGTCGCGCAGGGGGTTCTCCTCCTCGAAGTCCCAGCGGGCCCGGCGGGCCCGGTGCATCGCCGCGGCGTAGGCGTTGACGATCTGGGATGAGGTGAGCATGGCATTGGCGTTGGGGTGGCCGGGAACGGAGATCCCGTACTCCGTCTCGATGCCCATTACTCGCCGTACGGTCATGCGGCCCTCCTTGCCCGGCGGCGCCCTCGGTCGTGGACGCCACTCACGTACCGCTGGCGCTCGGTTGCGTGTGCGGTGCCCGTCCCCGCACTGCGCGACTCGGCGGTATGGAAGAGCCTAGAACGCCTCTGCGCCGGTGGGGAGATCATTTGCGTCATTGCCTTGCTCCAGCCTCCCTGGAAAAGCAGTCGGCTGCGGGTACCCGGAGAGGGGACCCGCAGCCGCCCTGGCTTTTACAGGTACTGTCCGGTGTTCGCCACCGTATCGATGGAGCGACCCGTGTCCGCGCCCTGCTTTCCGGTGATCAGGGTACGGATGTAAACAATCCGCTCGCCCTTCTTTCCGGAGATGCGGGCCCAGTCGTCGGGGTTGGTCGTGTTGGGCAGGTCCTCGTTCTCCTTGAACTCGTCGACACATGCCTGGAGCAGGTGGGAGACCCGGAGGCCCTTCTGATTCTTTTCGAGGAAGTCCTTGATCGCCATTTTCTTGGCGCGGCCCACGATGTTCTCGATCATGGCGCCGGAGTTGAAGTCCTTGAAGTAGAGGACTTCCTTGTCACCATTGGCGTAGGTCACCTCAAGGAAGCGGTTCTCCTCCGATTCGGCGTACATGTGTTCCACGGCCGTCTGGATCATGCTCTGGACGGTCATGGACTTGTCGCCGCTGTGCTCGGTGAGGTCGTCCCCGTGGAGGGGGAGACGCTCGGTGAGGTACTTGCCGAAGATGTCCTTGGCCGCCTCGGCGTCGGGACGCTCGATCTTGATCTTCACGTCGAGTCGGCCGGGGCGCAGGATGGCGGGGTCGATCATGTCCTCGCGGTTGGAGGCGCCGATGACGACCACGTTCTGCAGGCCCTCGACGCCGTCGATCTCGGCGAGGAGCTGCGGGACGATGGTGTTCTCGACATCGGAGCTGACGCCGGAGCCGCGGGTGCGGAAGAGGGACTCCATCTCGTCGAAGAAGACGATGACGGGGGTGCCCTCGCTGGCCTTCTCGCGGGCACGCTGGAAGACGAGGCGGATCTGCCGCTCGGTCTCGCCGACGTACTTGTTGAGCAGCTCGGGGCCCTTGATGTTGAGGAAGAAGCTCTTGCCCGCGGCCTGGCCGGTGACCTCGGCGACCTTCTTGGCCAGCGAGTTGGCGACGGCCTTGGCGATGAGCGTCTTGCCGCATCCGGGGGGTCCGTAGAGGAGGACTCCCTTGGGCGGGCGCAGTTCGTGCTCGCGGAACAGGTCGGGGTAGAGGTACGGAAGCTCGACCGCGTCGCGGATGGCTTCGATCTGGTTGCCGAGGCCGCCGATCTGCTCGTAGCCGATGTCGGGGACCTCTTCGAGGACGAGTTCCTCGACCTCGCTCTTGGGGACGACCTCGTAGACGTAGCCGGAGCGGGGTTCGAGCAGCAGGGCGTCGCCGGGGCGGATGGTGACGTCCAGCAGCGGCTCGGCGAGCCGTACCACCCGTTCCTCGTCGGTGTGCCCGAGCACCAGGGCGCGCTCGCCGTCCTCAAGGATCTCCTTGAGGGTGACGATGTCCCCGACGCGCTCGAACTTCATGGCTTCGACCACGTTGAGTGCTTCGTTGAGCATGACTTCCTGGCCACGCCGCAGCTCTTCGAGGTCGACGCTGGGGCTGACGTTCACGCGGAGTTTGCGGCCTCCGGTGAAGATGTCGGCGGTGCCGTCCTCGTTCGCCGTGAGGAAGACGCCGAACCCGGCGGGCGGCTGGGCGAGCCGGTCGACCTCTTCCTTGAGGGCCACGATCTGGTCGCGGGCCTCACGGAGCGTGTTGGCGAGTCGCTCGTTCTGGGCGGACACGCCGGCCAGATTCGTCTGAAGCTCGACGATCCGCTCTTCGAGAATCCTCGTGTGCCGCGGAGAGTCGGCGAGCTTGCGTCGCAGGACGGCGATCTCCTGCTCAAGGTAGGCGATCTGCCCGGCCGGGTCTTCGGACCCTCGTCCCGGGCGGATGCCGCGGTTCATGTCGTCGTCGTGGGCTGCCACGGTCCTCACCTCCTCCAAGGGGAGCTGGACGCTTCCAGACCCTACCTGGGTGGGTGTCGATTGAAACCCCTAGATCACAAAGACGGTCGGGGTGTGTCCGATCTTCACCCTTGCGCTCTCCCTCACGCCAGGGGAATACCCACCGAACGTGATTGGAAAGCTGCCGGAGGTAGGGTCGAAGTGTTCAACACCCGTCAGAGCTGGCCGGATTCCCGTTCGGTCCGGCGGAGAAACGGCAGGAGCGGATGGCTGTGCAGCAGGAGACCGTGGTCGACGGTGGGGCTCTGGAGGTCTGGATCGACCAGGACCTCTGTACCGGCGACGGTATCTGCGTCCAGTACGCGCCCGAGGTGTTCGAGCTGGACATCGACGGTCTGGCCTATGTGAAGGGCGCGGACGAGGAGTTGCTGCAGGGCAGGGGCGCGACGACGCCGGTGCCGCTGCCGTTGCTGACGGACGTGGTCGACTCGGCGCGGGAGTGTCCGGGTGAGTGCATCCACGTGCGTCGCGTTTCGGACAGGGTGGAGGTCTACGGCCCGGACGCGGAGTGACCGGATTCGTACGGTCCGTAGTCACTGTCTGTTTTCTCACACCCGTGGTCGCGTGGGTCACACGCTGCGCGCCCCGGCGGGTGTCGAGCGGACGAACGCGCCGTCGCGCCACTGCCACTTCGTGTCGTCGTGGACGTCGGGGCAACAGGTGGGCACGTCGGCCGTGGAGTAGCCGTGCAGGGTCGCGCGGACGGTGCCGTCACGGACGGTGAAGTCGCTGACGGTGACCCGGTCCTCGGGGTCGACGAGGGTGGCCACCAGGCGGGGTTGGGCTCCGTCGGCGCCGCGCGTGAGGACGTACACGCCGTCGGGCGGGGTGCTCATTCCGGCGTCGCAGTGCACCACGGCGACGGTCTCGGGCCGGCCGTCGCCGTCGAGGTCACCGGACGCCTGGTGGGCGACGACGGTGGTCACGGGGCCGCAGTCGAGGGGGAAGTCGACGCCGTCGGTGGTCGGCGGCGGTCCGGCGGCCGTGGTCTTCCGGGACTCGCCCGCGGGGGGCTGCGCGGCCGTGGCCGGGTCGGGCTGGAGCACGGAGGACAGGGCGACGACCCCGGCGACCGCCGTGGCGGTGGCGAGCCAGTGGATGGGGTGGGCGTGGGCGTGGGCGTGGGCCAGTTCCGGAACGGCGGGTTGCTGCACGAGGAGTGTCTCCTGTGAGGGCTGTGCCGGTGGGGGTGGCTGCATCGTGCCACACGTCACAGTGCGGGGGAACGCCGGGGTGGGCACTCGTACGGTTTCGGCCCGGGTCAATGCGACGGCGCCGGGCCCGACTTCCCGCGCTGGTGGGGGAACTCGGGCCCGGCGCCGTGACGTTGTACGCGGCAGGGGGCCGCCGCTCCGGCGGCCGACGCCCCCGCTCTATCGGCCGACGCCTCCGTCGGCGTTGGGGCCGGAGTAGTCCTCGCCGTAGGCGCCCTTGGCGGGGCGGCGGCGGCGCATGGGCGGTTCGACGCCGTCGGCGAGGCGGCGGGCGGTGAGGAGGAAGCCGGTGTGCCCGATCATGCGGTGGTCGGGGCGGACGGCGAGGCCCTCGATGTGCCAGTTGCGGATCATCGTCTCCCAGGAGGTCGGCTCGTTGAAGCAGCCGATCTCGCGGATGGACTCCACGGTCCGGGCGAGCTGGGTGGTGGTGGCGACGTAGCAGCAGACGATGCCGCCGGGGACGAGCGCCTTGGAGACGGCCTCCAGGCACTCCCAGGGGGCGAGCATGTCGAGGATGACGCGGTCGACGTCGGTGTCGCTCAGGTTGTCCTGGAGGTCGCCGACGGTGAGCTGCCAGGCGGGGTGGGGGCCGCCGAAGTAGCGCTCGACGTTGGCCTGCGCGATCTCGGCGAAGTCGGCGCGGCGCTCGTAGCTGTGCAACATGCCCTGGTCGCCGATGGCGCGCAGCAGGAAGCTGCTGAGCGAGCCGGAGCCGACGCCCGCCTCGACGACGCGCGCGCCGGGGAAGATGTCGGCGAAGGCGAGGATGTGTCCGGCGTCCTTGGGGTAGACGACGGCCGCCCCGCGGGGCATGGACAGGACGTAGTCGGGGAGCAGGGGGCGCAGCGCGAGGTAGGCGACGTTCCCGGTGGTGCGGACAACGCTGCCCTCGGGTGCGCCGATCAGTTCGTCGTGCGGGAAGGAACCCTTGTGGGTGTGGAAGTTCTTCCCGGCTTCGAGCGTGAACGTGTAGTGGCGGCCCTTGGGGTCGGTCAGCTGTACCTGGTCCCCGACCTTGAAGGGCCCGCGACGGCGGGCGGCACCGGTCGGTTCGGACATGTGACCAGCCTACCGGGCCTGGCGGGGGCCGCCGACCACGGCCGGGTGCGGGTGGTCAGGAGGGGCGGGCCATGGCCTTGACGAAGGCGCGCTCGACGTCGGCGGCGGAGAGGACGCCGTAGATCTCGCCGGTGTCCTCGACGACGAGGTACTCGGTGGCGGGGGTGGCGCGCAGCACTTCGAGGAGGTCCTCCCCGGCGAGTTCGGCGGAGACGCGCATTCCGTCGGTGAGGTCCTGGGCGAGGCCGCTGACGGCGACCCAGGGGCGGCGGTGTTCGGGTACGCCGACGATGGCGGCCTCGCGGACGAGGGAGACGGGGGTGCCGTCGCCGTCGACGACGACGAGGGCGCGGGCTCCGGCGGCGTTGGCCTGGCGGAGGGCCTCGGAGAGGGGGGTGTCGGTCTGGACGGGGACGGCGCGGCGGGTGAGGGCGCGGGCGCGCAGTTCGGGAAGGTGTTCGCGCAGGCGGGCGACGCGGAGGCTGTTTCCGGCGCCGGTCCAGATGATCGCGGCGAGGATCGCGGCGAGCAGGGCGTCCATGACGGTGTCCATGCCGACGTTGTCGACGGCGTCGCTGCCGAGGGCGCCGGACTGGGTGAGCCAGGGCAGGCCGATGAGGACGGCGACGGCGAGGGCGCGGCCGAACCAGGCGGCGGCGATGGTGCCGCTCATGGGTTTGCCGGTGATCTTCCAGACGACGGCGCGGAGCATCCGGCCGCCGTCGAGGGGGAGGCCGGGCAGCAGGTTGAAGGCGGCGACGATCAGGTTGGAGATCATCAGTCCGGCGAGCAGGACGCCGGGGACGGTGCCCGGCTCGACGGTCTGCATGGCGGCGTAGAAGACACCGGCGAGGACGAGGGAGAGCAGGGGGCCGACGAAGGCGAGGACGAACTCGCGGCCGGGGGTCTCGGCCTCCTTCTCGATCTCGGAGACGCCGCCGAAGAACTGGAGCTGGATGCGGCGGACCGGGAGTTTGAAGCGGAGGGCGGCGACGGTGTGGGCGAGTTCGTGGACGAGGACGGAGGCGTAGAAGGCGACGGCGAAGAAGAGGGAGACGAGGTAGCGGGCGCCGCCGAGTTCGGGCAGGACGCGGTCGAGCTGTCCGCCGAAGACCCAGGTGATCAGGGCGGCGACGAGGAACCAGCTGGGGGCGACGTACACGGGTACGCCGAAGGGCCGCCCCATGAGCAGTCCGCCCCGGGGTTCGGGTCCCCGCGCGGGTCCCTTGCCTCCGGTGTGGGCGTGGGGCCGTTCCGGGACCGGGTTCGGTGGGGTGGGCTGCCGCTCGTCCCGACCTTTCCGACCGTCCTGGTCGTCCCGGCCGTCCCGGCCTTCCCCGTGGTCGCTCGGCGTCACGGGCGGCGGGGTGGTGTCCCCCTCGTCGGGGGCGCTGGTCTGCTCGTCGGGGCTGGCGGGCTGTGCGGTGGCGTCGTCGGGTTCCGTGGTGGGCCGGGGTGTCTGGTCGGCGCTGTTCTCGGCCGGCTGGTCCCTGTCGGACCGCGGCTGCCCGCTCCCGCCGCTCACGTCCACGGTTTCCCCTCGTTCGAAGCGTCTCCCGCGCCTGCCGGGCGGAAGGGTCTGAGGTCGATGGTATGCGTCCACCGGGGCGTGTTCCGCCCCGGCACCCCCTCCTGTTCTCACGGTTGCCGCGGGAGCGGTGGCGGCGGTCGAGTGACTGTCAGTGGTGGGCCGTAAGGTCTGTGGTCATGGAGACGAGGACCGAGGGCGACATGAGGGCCCCCAGCGACGCCGCCGCGGCGGTACGGCCGCCTGCCGTGACGGAGCCGGAGGAGCCCAGAGCGGCGGTCGCGCCCGCGTCCCTGTCGCCCTCGCGTGCCGGTGACTTCATGCAGTGTCCGCTGCTGTACCGCTTCCGGGTGATCGACAAGCTGCCGGAGAAGCCCAGCGAGGCGGCGACTCGGGGCACGCTGGTGCACGCGGTGCTGGAGCGGCTCTTCGACGCCCCGGCCGGGGAGCGTACGGCGCCCCGGGCCAGGTCGCTGATCCCGGCGCAGTGGGAGCGGCTGCGCGCCTCCCGGCCGGAGGTGGTGGAGCTGTTCGCCGACGATCCGGACGGGGAGCGGCTGGCGCGCTGGCTGTCGGAGGCGGAGCGGCTGGTGGAGCGGTGGTTCACGCTGGAGGACCCGACGCGGCTGGAGCCCGCCGAGCGGGAGCTGTTCGTGGAGGCCGAGCTGGACTCGGGGCTGCGGCTGCGCGGGATCATCGACCGGGTCGACGTGGCGCCGACGGGTGAGGTGCGGATCGTCGACTACAAGACGGGCAAGGCACCCCGGCCGGAGTACGCGGACGGGGCGCTGTTCCAGATGAAGTTCTACGCGTTGGTGGTGTGGCGGCTGAGGAAGGTCGTCCCGCGTCGGCTCCAGCTGGTCTACCTCGGCAGTGGTGACGTGTTGACGTACGACCCGGTCCTCGCCGATCTGGAGCGGGTGGAGCGGAAGCTGCTGGCGCTGTGGGAGGCGATCCGGCAGGCGACCGAGAGCGGTGACTGGCGGCCCCGGCCGACGAAGCTGTGCGGCTGGTGCGATCACCAGGCGCACTGTCCGGAGTTCGGCGGCACTCCCCCGCCCTATCCGCTGCCGGTCAGGGTGGCGGAGTCCGGTGGGGGCGCGCAGGGCAGAATGGGGCCGGACTAGCCGAAGGAGACTTACGTGGCCATCCGTGTCCTACTGGTCGACGACCAGCCGCTGCTGCGCACGGGCTTCCGGATGATCCTGGAGGCGGAGCAGGACCTCGCGGTCGTGGGTGAGGCCGGGGACGGCCTCCAGGCGCTCGACCAGGTGCGGGCGCTCCAGCCCGATGTGGTGTTGATGGACATCCGTATGCCGCGGATGGACGGTGTGGAGGCGACCCGGCAGATCACGGGCCCGGGTCGGGACGGTCCGGCGAAGGTGCTGGTGCTGACGACGTTCGACCTGGACGAGTACGTGGTGGAGGCGTTGAAGGCGGGCGCCAGCGGTTTCCTGCTGAAGGACGCCCCGGCCAACGAGTTGGTGCAGGCGATCCGGGTGGTGGCCGCGGGTGAGGCGATGCTGGCGCCGAGTATCACGCGGCGGCTGCTGGACAAGTACGCGACGCATCTGCCGTCGGGGGACGAGCCGGTGCCGGACACCCTGGGCACGCTGACGGAGCGTGAGGTGGAGGTGCTGAAGCTGGTGGCGCGCGGGTTGTCGAACGCGGAGATCGCCGCTGATCTGTTCGTCAGTGAGACGACGGTGAAGACGCACGTGGGGCATGTGCTGACGAAGCTGGGGCTGCGGGACCGGGTGCAGGCGGCGGTGTACGCGTACGAGAGCGGGCTGGTGCGTCCCGGCGCGCAGTAGCCGTCGCGGGAGACGAGGAGAGGGCGCCCCCCTTCGGGCCTGATGGGGGGCGCCCTCGTCGTGGGTGCGGGCCTGGGGGGCCTCGCGCAGTTGCCGGAAGCGGAACACGGTGGAGGCGTCCAGGCAGTACTCCAGGCCGTGGGCGCCGTCGCCGACGACGGCGTCCTGCTTGCCCTGCCGGACGGGGAGGACGGGGAGTTCCTCGTGTTCGTTTGGTGCGTCCCGGGGCCCTCGTCGAGGGCCCCGGGGCCGGGCGGGTGTCAGCCGCTCACGCCGCGGCCCAGCTCCCACAGCTGGAGGGTGGAGGAGGAGTTGAGGGCGTAGGCGGCGCCGGTGATGCCGTCACGGGCGGCGATGTACTGCTTGCCCTGCCACAGCGGCAGGACGGGGACGTCCTCGGCGACGATGTCCTGGATGTCCGAGAGGCTCTCGACGGCGGCGATGCGGTCGGCCTCGCGCCGCGACTGCGGGATGAGGGTGTTGCGGATCTCGTTGTTGGCGTACGGCGAGCCGAGGAAGTTGTCGGCGTCGAGGAACGGGGCGAGGTAGTTGTCGGCGTCGGGGAAGTCGGGGAACCAGCCCATGCCGTAGACCTCGTACTCGCCCTCCTTCTCGGCGGGGCGGAAGGTCTCCCAGGGGGTGCCCTTGGTGGTGACGTCGAAGAGGTCGCTGTCGTTGAGCTGCTTCTTCAGGACCTCGAACTCGTCCTTGGTGGCGGCGCCGTAGTGGTCGGTGGTGTAGTGCAGGGTGAGCTTCACCGGGGTGGTGATGTCGGCCTCGGTGAGGGTGTCGCGGGCCTTGGACACGTTCGGGTCGCCGTAGGCGTTGAAGAACGCGTTGGTGTGGCCGGTGATGCTGGCGGGGACCAGCGAGTACAGCGGTTCGGCCTGGGAGCCGTAGACCTCGGTGACGAGTTCGCTGCGGTTGACGAGCTGGGCCATCGCCTGGCGGACGGCCTTGTCCTTCACGGACGGGTCGTCGGTGTTGAAGGCGAGGTAGCGGATCTCCAGGCCGGGCATGTCGACGAGGTCGATGTCGCTGTTGGAGCCGGTGGACAGCTCCTGGATCTGCTGGGGGTTCATGGTGCGGGTCATCAGGTCGATGTCGCCCTTTTCGAGGGCGTCGCCCATGGCGTCGGCGTCCGCGAAGGAGCGCAGTTCGACCTTGTCGTTCTTGACGTCGAGGGCACCCTTGTAGTTCGGGTTCCTGGTGAAGACGGCCTTGGTGAGCTTGCCGTCCTCCTCCTGCGCGTCGAGCCTGTAGGGGCCGGAGCCGTCGATGTCGAAGCCGTCGCGGAGCTTGCCCTTGTCGTAGTCGTCGGGGTTGACGATGCCGGCGACGGGGGTGGACAGCTTGTACGGGAAGGTGGCGTCGGCGGTGTTGAGGTGGAAGATCACCTCACGGTCGCCCTTGGTCTCGACGGTGTCGATGGTGGAGAGCAGGGCGAAGACGCCGCTGTCGGCCTTGATGGCGCGGGCCCGGTCGATGGAGTACTTGACGTCCTCGGCGGTGACGGGGTCGCCGTCGGAGAACTTGAGGTCCTTGCGGAGTTCGCAGGAGTAGCGCTCGTTGCCCGCGTCGCTGAAGGAGCAGGACTCGGCGGCCTCGGGGACGGGTTCGCCGTCGCCGCGGGGCTGGACCATCAGGGTCTGCACGGTCTGGCGCAGGATGTTCCAGGTGCCGACGTCGTAGGCGTAGGCGGGGTCGACGGGGGCGGGAGCGTCCTCTGAGGCGATGAACCCGTCCGTGGTGCCGACGACGATGGCGTCCGAGTCGCTGCCGCTGTCGGACCCACCGCAGGCCACCAGCACCGGCGCGAGCAGGCCCACGATGGCCGGCAGCACCAAAGTCTTGCGGTTCATGCTCGAGTTTCTCCAGATGTCACGTCCGTGTACCCGGCATACAGGGGTGGCGTAGCCGTTCCACGAGGTTGGGGATGTCGTTCTCGCGACGAGATTAGTCCGCGCTTGCAGCGGCGTTCACAGCCAGTGGAGTTGAGGCACCATCACGCTGTGAAACCGGGCGTGGACAGACCGAAAACCCGACACGGGAAGGTTTCCGGCAGCGGTCCATGAATCAGGGCACAAGGGCATGGCGTACCGCCCCGTAACGGGACGGGAAGCACATGCGGGGGTGGCTGTCGACCCGGTGAGGGGTGGCGAACGTCACACTTTCAACCAGGGGGTGGCGAGCCGGAATTCAGCCAACCGGCGGAGTCGAATTCCTTTGCGGACGTCGGTCCGGGGCACGGGATGAATTGGCGCTCTATCCGTACGGCACGGTGGGTGAACGGCTAGCGCATTTGTGTCACAAGGCCGCGCAGAAATGCCAGGTCGACCTCTTCCAGGGAAGACACCACGGTGCGCCGGTCGGCGGGGGCGATGGGGGCCACGGAGGGGACGGCGACGACCTGGCAGCCCGCCGCCTCGGCCGCCGCGACGCCGGTGGCGGTGTCCTCGATCACCGCGCATCTGGCCGGATCCGCGCCGAGTCCGGCGGCGGCGAGGAGGTACGGGTCGGGGTGCGGCTTGGTGCGCGGCACCTCGTCGCCGGCGACGGTGAGCGCGAAGTGCTGGGGGCCGAGCGAGGTGAGGACGCGGTCGATGATGCGCCGGTGCGAGGCCGACACCAGCGCGGCGGGGACCTGGTGCGCGGCGAGTTCGGCGAGCAGCCGGGCGGCGCCCGGCATCAGCGGCAGGGAGTGGTCGATGCGGTCCTCGAAGCCCTGGTTGAGCAGGACGGTGAGTTCGGCGAGGGTGATGTCGGCGCCGGTGGCCTCGATGAGGAATCCGGCGCTGCGGCTCATGGGGCCGCCGACGACGACATGGCGCCAGGAGTCGTCGAGAGTGTGGCCGAGGGCGGCGAAGACCTCGGCTTCCACGTCCCACCAGAAGCCCTCGGTGTCCACCAGGGTGCCGTCCATGTCGAGGAGCACCGCCTGGAGCGCGGAGCCCTCGCCTGTGCGGGTGCCCGGCGCGGGGAGCGTGGTCGTCATCCACCAACCTCCTTCAGGGACGCACAGGCCGGTTCCCACGCGGGGAACCGGCCTGCGAGCAGTGGACCGACCATTGTACGACGGATCCGATCAGCGGGCGGTGCGGCAGGTCACGGGACGGCCGTGGCCCGCTGGAGCACGGGTCAGCGGGCGTTGAAGTACTTGGCCTCGGGGTGGTGGATGACGATGGCGTCGGTGGACTGTTCGGGGTGGAGCTGGAACTCCTCCGAGAGGTGGACGCCGATGCGCTCCGGCTGGAGCAGGTCGGCGATCTTGGCGCGGTCCTCCAGGTCGGGGCAGGCGCCGTAGCCGAGGGAGAAGCGGGCGCCGCGGTACTTCAGCGCGAACATGTCCTCCATGGCGGCGGGGTCCTCCCCGGCGAAGCCGAGTTCGGAGCGCACGCGCGCGTGCCAGTACTCGGCGAGGGCCTCGGCGAGCTGGACGGACAGGCCGTGCAGTTCGAGGTAGTCGCGGTAGGAGTCGGACGCGAAGAGGCGGGCGGTCTCCTCGCCGATGCGGGAGCCGACGGTGACGACCTGGAAGCCGACGACGTCGGTCTCGCCGGACTCCTCGGGCCGGAAGAAGTCCGCCAGGCACAGTCGGCGGCCCCGCCGCTGGCGGGGGAAGGTGAAGCGGGTGGTCTCGTTGCCCCGGTCGTCCAGGATGATCAGGTCGTCGTCCTTGGAGACGCAGGGGAAGTAGCCGTAGACCACGGCCGCCTCCAGGAGGTTCTCGGTCTGGAGGCGGTCCAGCAGGCCGCGGAGCCGGGGGCGGCCCTCGGTCTCGACGAGTTCCTCGTAGCTGGGGCCTTCGCCGGTGCGGGCCTGCCGCAGGCCCCACTGGCCCTTGAAGAGGGCGCCCTCGTCGAGCCAGGAGGCGTACTCCTTGAGCTGGATGCCCTTGACGATGCGGGTGCCCTGGAACGGCGGGGTGGGGACGGGGTTGTCGGTGGCGACGTCGGAGCGCGCGTGGCCTTCCTCGGGGCGTTCCTCGACCTCGGTGGCGGCCGCGCGGACCCGGCGCTGCTTCAGCTCGGGCAGCTGGACGCCGGGCACGCCGCGCTTGACGCCGATGAGGGCGTCCATCAGGCGCAGGCCCTCGAAGGCGTCGCGGGCGTAGCGGACCTCGCCCTCGTAGACCTCGTGCAGGTCCTGTTCGACGTAGGCGCGGGTGAGGGCGGCGCCGCCGAGGATGACGGGGTAACTGGCGGCCAGGCCGCGGGCGTTCAGCTCCTCCAGGTTCTCCTTCATGATCACGGTGGACTTGACCAGGAGTCCGGACATGCCGATGACGTCGGCCTTGTGTTCCTCGGCGGCGTCCAGGATCGCGGAGACGGGCTGCTTGATGCCGAGGTTGACGACGTTGTAGCCGTTGTTGGAGAGGATGATGTCGACGAGGTTCTTACCGATGTCGTGGACGTCGCCGCGGACGGTGGCCAGCACGATGGTGCCCTTGCCCTCGGCGCCCTCGACCTTCTCCATGTGGGGTTCGAGGTAGGCGACGGCGGTCTTCATGACCTCGGCGGACTGCAGCACGAACGGCAGCTGCATCTGGCCGGAGCCGAAGAGTTCGCCGACGACCTTCATGCCGTCCAGGAGGGTGTCGTTGACGATGGCGAGCGCCGGGCGCTCCGCGAGGGCGGCGTCGAGGTCGGCTTCGAGGCCGTTGCGCTCGCCGTCGATGATGCGTCGCTTGAGGCGTTCCTCCAGCGGCAGCGCGGCCAGTTCCTCGGCCTTGCCCGCCTTCAGGGACTTGGCGGTGGCGCCCTCGAACAGCGCCATCAGCTTCTGGAGCGGGTCGTAGCCCTCGGAGCGGCGGTCGTGGACGAGGTCGAGGGCGGTGGTGACCTCCTCCTCGCTGAAGCGGGCGATCGGCAGGATCTTGGACGCGTGCACGATCGCGGAGTCCAGGCCCGCCTTGACGCATTCGTCGAGGAAGACGGAGTTGAGCAGGATGCGGGCGGCCGGGTTGAGGCCGAAGGAGATGTTGGACAGGCCGAGGGTGGTCTGCACCTCGGGGTGGCGGCGCTTGAGTTCGCGGATGGCCTCGATGGTGGCGACGCCGTCCTTGCGGGACTCCTCCTGGCCCGTGCAGATGGTGAAGGTGAGGCAGTCGATGAGGATGTCCGACTCGTGGATGCCCCAGTTGCCGGTGAGGTCGTCGATCAGCCGTTCGGCGATCTCGACCTTCTTCTCGGCGGTGCGGGCCTGGCCCTCTTCGTCGATGGTCAGCGCGATCAGGGCGGCGCCGTGCTCGCGCGCCAGCTCGGTGACCTTCGCGAAGCGGGACTCGGGGCCGTCGCCGTCCTCGTAGTTGACGGAGTTGATCACCGCGCGTCCGCCGAGCTTCTCCAGTCCGGCGCGGATGACGTCGACCTCGGTGGAGTCCAGCACGATCGGCAGGGTGGAGGCGGTGGCGAAGCGGCCCGCCAGCTCCTCCATGTCGGCGACGCCGTCGCGGCCGACGTAGTCCACGCACAGGTCGAGCATGTGCGCGCCCTCGCGGATCTGCTCGCGGGCCATCTCCACGCAGTCGTCCCAGCGGCCGTCCAGCATGGCCTCGCGGAACTTCTTCGACCCGTTGGCGTTGGTGCGCTCGCCGATGGCGAGGTAGGAGGTGTCCTGCCGGAACGGCACCGACTGGTAGAGGGAGGCGGCGCCCGGCTCGGGGCGGGGGTCGCGCTGGACGGGGGTGAGGTCCCGTACCCGCTCCACGACCTGGCGGAGGTGGTCGGGGGTGGTGCCGCAGCAGCCGCCGACCAGGGACAGGCCGTAGTCGCGTACGAAGTTCTCCTGCGCGTCGGCGAGTTCCGGCGCGGAGAGCGGGTAGTGGGCGCCGTCGGAGGTGAGGACGGGCAGTCCGGCGTTGGGCATACAGGACAGCGGGGTGCGCGAGTGCCGGGCGAGGAAGCGCAGGTGCTCGCTCATCTCGGCGGGGCCGGTGGCGCAGTTCAGGCCGATCATGTCGATGCCGAGGGGCTCCAGCGCGGTGAGCGCGGCGCCGATCTCGGAGCCCAGCAGCATGGTGCCGGTGGTCTCGACGGTGACGGAGACGATCAGCGGGACGTCGTACCCGGCCGTCCGCATGGCGCGGCGGGCGGCGATGACCGACGCCTTGGTCTGGAGGAGGTCCTGGGTGGTCTCCACGAGCAGCGCGTCGGCGCCGCCCGCGAGGAGGCCCTCGGCGTTGCGCTGGTAGGCGTCGCGGATGGCGGCGAAGGTGGTGTGGCCGAGGGTGGGCAGCTTGGTGCCGGGGCCCATGGAGCCGAGGACCCAGCGCTGCTGTCCGGTGGCGGTGGTGTACTCGTCGGCCACCTCGCGGGCGATGCGCGCACCGGCCTCGGAGAGTTCGCCGATGCGGTCGGCGATGTCGTACTCGCCCAGGGCGGACAGGTTGGCGCCGAAGGTGTTGGTCTCGACGCAGTCGACGCCCGCGTCGAAGTACGCGGCGTGCACGGTGCGGACGATGTCGGGGCGGGTGGCGTTGAGGACCTCGTTGCAGCCTTCCAGCTGCTCGAAGTCGTCCAGTGTCGGCTCCTGGGCCTGCAACATGGTGCCCATCGCCCCGTCGGCGACCACCACGCGGCTGGCGAGGGCCTGCCGGAGGGCGGTGGCGCGGGTGCGGCTGTCGGCTGCGGACGGGCTCTGTGGCAACGAGGCCATGAAAGGGCTCCCTGGGGTGCGACGGCTGTCGGCTTTGCGTCTTCCGTGGACCTTCTCACGCTGGACGCACGCGGCAAGGGTAGCCGGGACCGGGGCCCGGTGGGCAGGGCGTCCACGACGCGGACGAGGATGGCGGGCGGCCCGTGCCGGGACCGGTACGGGCCAGGCTATTAGCCGCGGGTCGACATCGACCGGTAGTGTTCGGCATTGCCGAACGTTGTCCAGTGGGGGACATCGTGGTGCTCGCGACCCTCTCAGGCACCAGGGGTCGCTCGGCGGTATTCGACGGGCCGACGGCGGACGGTGAGTCCACCGGCCGACGGCAGGCGGAGGCCGGACGCCGTCGCGGCGCGACGGCCGAAGGGGACGGAGGCAGGACGGCGATGGCACGGAACATCCAGTCGCTCGAACGGGCGGCGGCGATGCTGCGGCTGCTCGCGGGCGGCGAGCGGCGGCTGGGCCTGTCGGACATCGCCTCGTCCCTGGGGCTGGCCAAGGGCACCGCGCACGGCATCCTGCGCACCCTCCAGCACGAGGGCTTCGTCGAGCAGGACGAGACGTCCGGGCGCTACCAGCTGGGCGCGGAGCTGCTGCGGCTCGGCACCACCTACCTGGACGTGCACGAGCTGCGGGCGCGGGCGCTGGTCTGGACGGACGACCTGGCGCGCTCCAGCGGCGAGAGCGTCCACCTGGGCGTGCTGCACCAGCAGGGCGTCCTGGTGGTGCACCACGTCTTCCGCCCGGACGACAGCCGTCAGGTGCTGGAGATCGGGGCCATGCAGCCGCTGCACTCCACGGCGCTGGGCAAGGTGCTGTCGGCGTACGACCCGGTGGCGCACAGCGAGGCACTGGAGGCCGACCGCAAGGCGTTCACGGACCGCACGGTGTGCGACCTGGACGGCTTCGAGGAGATCCTCGACCTCACGCGCGCGCGGGGCTACGCCGCGGACGTGGAGGAGACCTGGGAGGGCGTCGCCTCCATCGCCGCGCCGATCCACGACCGGCGCCGGATGCCGGTCGGCTCGGTGGGCATCACCGGGGCCGTGGAGCGGGTGTGCCGGGACGGTGAGCTCCGCCCGGAGCTGATCGCGGCGGTGCGGGACTGCGCCCGCGCGGTCTCCCGCGACCTGGGCGCCGGACGGTTCTGAGCGGCGGGCCGGACGACGGCCGCGTCACGCGTCGGGGGCCGGAACGTCGGAGGACGTTCCGGCCCCCGACGCATTTCGGGGCACCGTGAGCGGACATAAGGGTCGAAGGGTCATCCTTCATACACGGTCACACACAAAACATCGCCGACCCGTAGCGATCAATAACGATCGCACTTTCCACAACGGAACTCTTGACTCCGCGTAACGCCAGAGCAAGACTCCCGTCCATCGGTCGACAATGTCGAACACCTACCGGCAATAAACGTTAGAGTGTGACGACGCCAAAGGACAAAGGAGTCGCGGGTGTCCAGCTCCGACATCTTCATCGGCGAGACCATCGGTACCGCCATGCTCATCCTCCTCGGCGGTGGCGTGGTGGCCGCCGTGGTACTCAAGGCCTCCAAGGCCCGCAACGCCGGCTGGCTCGCGATCACCTTCGGGTGGGGCTTCGCGGTCCTGACCGCCGTCTACACCACCGCGCCCCTGTCGGGCGCCCACCTGAACCCGGCGGTGACCCTCGGCATCGCGATCAAGGACGGCGAGTGGGGCGACGTCCCCACCTACTGGGCCGGACAGCTCCTCGGCGCCATGATCGGCGCGGCGCTGGTCTGGATCGCCTACTACGGGCAGTTCCAGGCCCACCTCACCGACAGGGAGATCGTCGGCGGTCCGGGGGCGCAGGCCACCCAGGCCAAGGCGGTGGAGGCGCAGGAGAAGGGCGCCGGACCCGTTCTGGGCGTGTTCTCCACCGGTCCCGAGATCCGCAACGCGGTGCAGAACCTCGCCACGGAGATCATCGGCACGCTGGTGCTGGTGCTCGCCGTCCTCACCCAGGGCCTCAACGACGACGGCAACGGCCTGGGCACCCTCGGCGCGCTGATCACCGCGCTGGTCGTGGTCGGCATCGGCCTCTCCCTGGGCGGGCCGACCGGCTACGCCATCAACCCGGCCCGTGACCTGGGTCCGCGCATCGTGCACGCGCTGCTGCCGCTGCCGAACAAGGGCGGCTCCGACTGGAGCTACGCCTGGATCCCGGTCGCCGGACCGCTGATCGGCGGAGCGCTCGCGGCGGGTATCTACAAGCTCGCCTTCGTCTGACAGCGGCCCCGGCAAGCTGTCCCGCACACACACGCGCGTACCGCCCCCGTACCCACGGACCTCTCAGGAGCACACAGTGACCGACGCCCACACCGCCGGCATCGCCTCCCACGGCCAAGGGCCGTTCATCGCCGCCATCGACCAGGGCACCACGTCCTCCCGCTGCATCGTCTTCGACCGGGACGGCCGGATCGTCTCCGTCGACCAGAAGGAACACGAGCAGATCTTCCCCAAGCCGGGCTGGGTCGAGCACGACGCCACCGAGATCTGGACCAACGTCCAGGAGGTCGTCGCCGGCGCCGTCGAGAAGGCCGGGATCACCCGCGACGACATCAAGGCCATCGGCATCACCAACCAGCGCGAGACCACCGTGCTCTGGGACAGGAACACCGGTGAGCCCGTCCACAACGCCATCGTCTGGCAGGACACCCGCACCGACGCCCTCTGCAGGGAACTCGGCCGCAACGTCGGCCAGGACCGCTTCCGCCGCGAGACCGGCCTCCCCCTGGCCTCCTACTTCGCCGGGCCCAAGGCCCGCTGGCTGCTCGACAACGTCGACGGCCTCAAGGAGCGCGCCGAGGCGGGCGACATCCTCTTCGGCACCATGGACACCTGGGTCACCTGGAACCTCACCGGCGGCGTCAACGGCGGCAAGCACGTCACCGACGTCACCAACGCCTCCCGCACCCTGCTGATGAACCTGCACACCATGGAGTGGGACGCCAAGATCGCCGAGTCCATCGGCGTGCCGCTGGCGATGCTCCCCGAGATCCGCTCCTCCGCCGAGGTCTACGGCGAGATCACCGGCGGCGGGCTGGGCGACCTGCTCGGCGGCATCCCGGTCGCCTCCGCGCTCGGCGACCAGCAGGCGGCCCTGTTCGGACAGACCTGCTTCTCCGAGGGCGAGACCAAGTCGAC
This sequence comes from Streptomyces sp. NPDC006997, assembly GCF_040635175.1. Taxonomy (NCBI): domain Bacteria; kingdom Bacillati; phylum Actinomycetota; class Actinomycetes; order Kitasatosporales; family Streptomycetaceae; genus Streptomyces; species Streptomyces sp. NPDC006997. The sequence goes on along the minus strand of NZ_JBEYHH010000012.1, from coordinate 101,679 downwards.
CTACGGCACCGGCACCTTCATGGTGATGAACACCGGCGACAAGATCATCAACTCCTACAGCGGGCTGCTCACCACCGTCGGCTACAAGATCGGCGACCAGGACACCGTCTACGCCCTGGAAGGCTCCATCGCCGTCACCGGCTCGCTGGTGCAGTGGATGCGCGACCAGATGGGCCTGATCTCCACCGCCGCCGAGATCGAGACCCTCGCGCTCTCCGTCGAGGACAACGGCGGCGCCTACTTCGTGCCCGCCTTCTCCGGCCTGTTCGCCCCCTACTGGCGCTCCGACGCCCGCGGTGTCATCGCCGGTCTCACCCGGTACGTCACCAAGGCGCACCTCGCCCGCGCCGTGCTGGAGGCCACCGCCTGGCAGACCCGCGAGATCGCCGACGCCATGACCAAGGACTCCGGCGTCGAGCTGGCCACCCTCAAGGTCGACGGCGGCATGACCAGCAACAACCTGCTGATGCAGACCCTCGCCGACTTCGTGGACGCCCCCGTGGTGCGCCCGATGGTCGCCGAGACCACCTGCCTCGGCGCCGCCTACGCCGCCGGTCTCGCCGTCGGCTTCTGGAACAGCACCGACGACCTGCGCGCCAACTGGCGCCGGGCCGCCGAGTGGACCCCCCGCATGGACGCGGACGCCCGCGCCCGTGAGTACAAGAACTGGCTCAAGGCCGTCGAGCGGACCATGGGCTGGCTCGAAGACGAGAGCTGACGAACAACCTGACGAGGAGCCGTCGGGGGTCCGCTCCCGACGGCTCCGATGAGGAGTAGCAACCCGACATGACCAGTCAGTCCACCCTCCAGTCCGTGCCTGCCCTCGGCACCCGCCCGGCCACCGGCGCCAACCCCGCCCGCGCCGAGGTCCGCGAGCAGCTCTCCAAGGCGTCGTACGACCTCCTCGTGATCGGCGGCGGGATCCTGGGCATCTCCACCGCCTGGCACGCCGCGCAGTCCGGCCTGAGGGTGGCCCTGGTCGACGCCGGCGACTTCGCCGGCGCCACCTCCTCCGCCTCCTCCAAGCTCCTGCACGGCGGTCTGCGCTACCTCCAGACCGGCGCGGTGAAGCTGGTGGCGGAGAACCACTTCGAGCGGCGTGCGGTCTCCCGCCAGGTCGCCCCCCACCTGGCGAACCCGCTCACCTTCTACCTCCCCGTCTACAAGGGCGGCCCGCACGGCGCCGCGAAGCTCGGGGCCGGGGTCTTCGCCTACTCGGCGCTCTCCGCGTTCGGCGACGGCGTCGGCCACCTCCTCTCCCCCGCCCGCGCCCAGGCCGACGTGCCCGAGCTGCGCACCGAGAACCTCAAGGCCGTGGCCGTCTACGGCGACGACCAGATGAACGACGCGCGGATGGCGCTGATGACGGTCCGCGCCGCCGTCGACGCGGGCGCCGCCGTCCTCAACCACGCCGAGGTCACCGGGCTGCGCTTCACCCGGGGCCGGGTGACCGGCGCCGAACTGCGCGACCGGCTCTCCGGTGAGGAGTTCGGCGTGGACGCGCGGCTGGTGCTGAACGCGACCGGCCCCTGGGTCGACCACCTGCGCCGCATGGAGGACCCGAAGGCGGCGCCGTCCATCCGGCTGTCCAAGGGCGCCCACCTGGTGCTGAAGCGGACCTCTCCGTGGAAGGCCGCGCTGGCCACGCCCATCGACAAGTACCGCATCACCTTCGCCCTCCCCTGGGAGGACATGCTGCTGCTGGGCACCACCGACGAGGTGTACGAGGGCGACCCGGCCGAGGTCGCCGTCAACGACAAGGACATAGCCCAGATCCTCGACGAGGCCGCGTTCTCCATCCGCGACCAGCAGCTCGACCGGGACCTGATCACGTACGCCTTCGCGGGGCTGCGGGTGCTGCCGGGCGGCCCCGGCGACACCGCCAAGGCCAAGCGGGAGACCGTCGTCACCGAGGGCCGGGGCGGGATGCTGTCCATCGCGGGCGGCAAGTGGACGACCTTCCGCCACATCGGCCGCACCGTGATGCGCAAGCTGGAGTCGCTGCCGGGTCACCCGCTGGGCGACGACTTCGAGCCGGTCTCCGCACTGCCGAAGAAGCTGCCGCTGCCCGGCATCGCCAACCCGCGCGCGGTCGCCCACCGGCTGCTCACCGACCGCCCGGCGCCCGGCCCGCGGATGGCGCCGGACACCGCGCGGCACCTCGCCACGCACTACGGCTCCCTCGCCTTCGACATCGCCCGGATCGCCAACGAGGACCCGGCACTCGCCGAGCGCGTCCACCCCGACGCCCCCGAGATCTGGGCCCAGGTCGCCTGGGCCCGGGACCACGAATGGGCCGAGACCGAGGACGACGTACTGCGCCGCCGGACCACTCTGACCATCCGCGGGCTGGCCACGGACGACGTCCGCGCCAGGGTCCGGGACCTGCTCGACAAGGAGTAGCGGCGGGCCGGACGGAAGGACGAAGGGGGCGGCTCCACGGCGACGGGGCCGCCCCCTTCGTACGGCGTCGGTCATAATGCGCCCAGACATCGGATGTCTAGGGCGATGTCCTGCGCGACCGTGCGACCGTGGGAGGCCGACGATGGCAGTGACCGACGAGGCGATCGAGAAGATCAAGGGCATGATCGTCTCCGGTGCGCTGCGACCCGGGGACCGGCTGCCCAGGGAGAGCGAGCTCGCCGCCGACCTGGGGCTCTCCCGCAACTCCCTGCGCGAGGCGGTGCGCGCCCTGTCGCTGATCCGGATCCTGGACGTGCGGCAGGGCGACGGCACGTACGTGACCAGCCTGGACCCGCGGCTGCTCCTTGAGGCGCTGAGCTTCGTGGTCGACTTCCACCGGGACGACACGGTGCTGGAGTTCCTCGGGGTGCGCCGCATCCTGGAGCCCGCCGCCACCGCGCTGGCCGCGTCCCGGATCACCGCGGCGGAGCTGGACGCGCTGGACGGGCGGCTGGACGCGCTCGGCGCCGCGCCGTCGGTGGAACAACTGGTCGCCTGCGATCTGGAGTTCCACCGGGCCGTCGGGCAGGCGTCCGGCAACACGGTGCTGGCGTCCCTGCTCGACGGCCTGTCCGGACCGACCACGCGGGCCCGGGTCTGGCGCGGTCTGACCCAGCGGGACGCCGTCAGCCGCACCCTGCGCGAACACCGCGCGATCCTCGCCGCGCTGCGCGACCGGGACGCCGAGGCGGCCCGCTCGTGGGCGACCGTGCACATCGCGAGCGTGGAGCAGTGGCTGCGCGGCGCGCTGGGGGACGCCGCCTGACAGCCCAGCCCGACAGCTCGGATGAATCGGTAAGTGTTCCGGGGTGATGATCGGGGCAGTGATCCGTTCACTGCCCCGTGCGAGGGGGCTGCGGGCGCCCCCGTGGAACGCCGTAAGGTTGGGACGTCAGGCGAGGGCACGTCGGAAGGAGGCACTGGGTGATCGAGCTAGAGGGGGTTCCCGAGCTGATCGACCCAGTCATGGTGGCCGCGTTCGAGGGCTGGAACGATGCCGGCGACGCCGCCTCCACCGCGGTCGCGCATCTCGAGAGGGAGTGGAAGGGCGAGGTGTTCGCGGCGCTGGACGCCGAGGACTACTACGACTTCCAGGTCAACCGCCCCACGGTGTGGATGGACGCGGGCGTCCGCAAGATCACATGGCCCACGACGCGGCTGTCGGTGGTCCGGATCGGCGGGGACAAACCGCGCGACCTGGTACTGGTGCGGGGCATCGAACCGTCCATGCGCTGGCGCTCGTTCTGCAACGAGCTGCTGGGCTTCGCCCATGAGCTGGGCGTGGAGCTGGTGGTGATCCTGGGCGCGCTGCTCGGCGACACCCCGCACACCCGTCCGGTGCCGATCAGCGGGACCACGTCCGACGCGGACCTGGCCCGGCGGATGGACCTGGAGGAGACCAAGTACGAGGGTCCCACGGGCATCGTGGGCGTCCTCCAGGAGGCGTGCGCGCACGCGGGCGTCCCGGCGGTGTCGCTGTGGGCCGCCGTACCGCACTACGTGTCGCAGCCGCCCAACCCGAAGGCGACGCTGGCCCTGCTGAACCGGCTGGAGGACCTGATCGACGTCCGTATCCCGCTGGGCGAGCTGCCGGAGGACGCGCGGGCCTGGCAGGTGGGCGTGGACCAGCTGGCCGCGGAGGACAGTGAGGTCGCCGAGTACGTCCAGTCGCTGGAGGAGGCCCGGGACACCGCCGAGCTGCCGGAGGCGTCGGGCGAGGCGATCGCGCGCGAGTTCGAGCGGTATCTGCGGCGCCGGGACGGCGGCGGGCCGGGCTCCGGTCCCGGTCCCGGTGGGCACGCCACCGACGGCGGGGACGGTCCGCCGTACCTGCGGGACAGCCCGGGTGAGCGGGCGCGTCCCCCGAAGCCGCCGAAGCCGGAGACGGAGACGGACACGGAGACCGACGGGGGCGACTCCTCCTCGGAGGAGTGACGCGGAGAGCCGGGCAGGGGCGCTTCCCTCGGTGGAGGGAAGCGCCCCTGCGTCGTGTGGTGCGCGTGGCGCGTGTGGGCCGCTAGAGGGCCACGCCGAGCAGTGCGTCGACCGCGCGCGACACGACGCCGGGGGCGCCGGCGTCCGTGCCGCCCCGCTCCTCCTGACCGGCCACCCAGCGGTCCACGGCGGCGAGCGCGGCGGGGGCGTCCAGGTCGGCGGCGAGCGCGTCGCGGACCTCGTCGACCAGCGTCTCGGCGGGCGGGCCGTCGGGCCGGGAGACCGCCGCGCGCCAGCGGGCGAGGCGGGTCTCGGCGTCCCGCAGCACCGCGTCGGTCCACTCCCAGTCGGACCGGTAGTGGTGGGCGAGCAGCGCGAGCCGGATGGCGGCCGGGTCGACGCCGTCGCGGCGCAGCCGGGAGACGAAGACCAGGTTTCCCTTGGACTTCGACATCTTCTCGCCGTGCAGCGCGACCATGCCCGCGTGCACGTACGCCTTGGCCATCGGGAACTCGCCGGTCAGCACCTGGGCGTGGGAGGCGCCCATCTCGTGGTGCGGGAAGGCCAGGTCGGAGCCGCCGCCCTGGACGTCGAAGCCCATGCCGAGGTGGTCGAGGGCGATGGCGACGCACTCGATGTGCCAGCCGGGCCGGCCCCGGCCGAGGGAGCCGCCGTCCCAGCTGGGCTCGCCCTCGCGGGCCGCCATCCACAGCATCGGGTCGAGCGGGTTCTTCTTGCCGGGCCGGTCGGGGTCGCCGCCGCGCTCGGCGGACAGGTGCCGCATGGTCGCGGCGTCGAGACCGGAGACCTTGCCGAAGTCGGCGTCGGACTCGACCGAGAAGTAGACGTCGCCGTCCAGCTCGTAGGCGGCGCCCATGTCCCGCAGCCGCTCCACCAGCGGCACGATGCCGGGTATGGCCTCCACGGCGCCGATGTAGTGCTTCGGCGGCAGCATCCGCAGCGCGGTCATGTCCTCGCGGAACAGGGCGGTCTCCTGCTCGGCGAGGGCCACCCAGTCGACGTTGTCGCGGTCCGCGCGCTGGAGCAGCGGGTCGTCGACGTCGGTGACGTTCTGGACGTAGTGGACCTGCCGCTTGTTGTCGAGCCACACGCGCTGCACCAGGTCGAACGCGGTGTAGGTCGCCGCGTGACCGATGTGGGTCGCGTCGTAGGGCGTGATGCCGCAGACGTAGATGCGGGCGACGGGACCGGGGTCAAGGGTGACCAGGGCACCGGTCGCGGTGTCGTGGATCCTGAGGTCGCGGCCCTGACCGGGCAGGGCGGGGACCTCGGAAGCGGGCCAGGCATACATGCGATGAGCCTAACCGGACTGGAGTTCCGTATACGACTCGGACCACGGGCTGGTGGCCGGGAAGGCGGTCTTGCGCGATCCCGGCCCGTGTGCCCCGCCCCCCGCGTCCTACACCGGGGGCCAGGGGATGGCGGGCCATTCGCCGCTGGGCTCGGGGTGCGTCCGGGTGGTGCGGAGTACGTCGACACGCGCGCGTGTGGCGTCGAGTTCGGCGGCGGTGATCAGGCCGGTGAGGCGTTCGGTGAGCGTGCCGCCCGGTTCCAGCTGCTCGCCGAGGCGGTCGAGGACCGTCACGGCCTCCTCGGTGAGGGGTTCCCCGGCCCAGCCCCACAGCAGGGTGCGCAGCTTGTTCTCGGCGTTGAAGGTGACGCCGTGGTCGATGCCGTAGAGGTGCCCGGTGGCGGTGGGCAGCAGGTGGCCGCCCTTGCGGTCGGCGTTGTTGATCACCGCGTCGAGGACGGCGAGGCGCCGCAGCCGTTCGTCGTCGGCGTGCACCAGCAGGGCCGTCCGGTCCTCCGCGACCTCGGCGAGCCCGACCGCCTTCCAGCCGGGCTCCGGCTCCTCCGCGTCGACCAGGGCCAGCAGCTCGGCGCCGGGGACGGCCTCGACCCACAGCTGGACCATGCCCTCGCCGTAGGGGCCGTCGCGCAGCACGGTCGGGGGGACCAGGTCCCAGCCGGTGGCCTCGGAGACGAGGTACGCCGCCACCTCGCGCGCGGCGAGGGTGCCGTCCGGGAAGTCCCACAGGGGGCGCTCCCCCGCGACCGGCTTGTAGACGCAGGCGGCCTCCTGGCCCTCGTGCGCCACCGTGCAGTACAGGGCCGCGTTGGAGGCCTCCCGGATCCGGCCCCGGACGGTGAGTTCGCCCTCGGTGAGGAGTTCCGCGGGTGTCACGCTGAGCGGCGGTATCCGTTCTGGCGCGGACATACGTGTCCTTCCGGGTCGAGCGGCAGGCTGCACAGCGGGCAGGGCGGCCTGCCCGCGTTGACGACGTCGAGGGCGCGCTTGGCGAAGGCCCTCGCCTGGGCGCCGGTGAGGCGGACCCGCAGCATCGGGGGGCCGTTCTCCTCGTCCTGGAGCAGCCGTTCCTCGGCCTCGGCGAGGTCCTCGTCGGTGTCGGCGTCCAGTTCCACCAGGGCCTGCGCCTCGACGATCATGCGCTGTTCCTCACCGTCCCAGGCGAGGGCCATGGTGCCGACCCGGAACTCCTCCTCGACGGGGGTGTCCAGGGGGGCGGTGTCGTGGATCTCCGAGGGCGCCACGGCCGGGACGGAGGCGCTGCCGCCGCTGCGCCGCACGACCTCGTCGAGCAGTTCGTCCATGCGCTCGGCGAGCGCGGCGACCTGGGTCTTCTCCAGGGCCACACTGGTGGTGCGGGGGCCCGCGGTGGCCTGGAGGAAGAAGGTACGGCGCCCGGGTAGTCCGACCGTACCGGCCACGAAACGGTCCGGTTGGTCGTAGAGGAACACCTGACGGGACACGTCCTGTCTCCATTGAAGTCGTGAGTGGGGAGTCTTCGGTGGGGGTCGGGCGGCTGGTGAGGTCGGTTCACCCTACTGCGGTCGACGATCACGGTGCGCCCGCGCCGCCGCCGACCGGAGCGTCGCCGGTGGGCGGTTCCTCGCGCGGGGCGAGCGACGCGAAGTCGCCGGTGTCGCCGAGCCGGACGAGGAACGGCCGCAGGCGGGTGTAGCGGATCGCGGTGATGGAACACGGTTCGACGGAGATCCGCTGGAAGAGGTCGAGATGGAGTCCGAGCGCGTCCGCCACGAGGGACTTGATGATGTCGCCGTGCGAGCACATGAGGTACACGGCGTCGGCGCCGTGGTCGCGCTCCACGCGCGCGTTCCACTCGCGTACCGCCTCCGCGGCCCGGGTCTGCATCGAGCGCATCGACTCGCCGCCGGGGAACGCCGCGGCGGACGGGTGCGCCTGGACGACCTCCATCAGTGGTTCGTCCTTCAGTTCGGCCAGCTTGCGGCCGGACCAGTCGCCGTAGTGGCACTCCCCGATCCGGTCGTCGGTGTGCACGGGCACGTGCGGGCGGGCGTCCAGGAGGGGCCCGAGGGTCTCCTGGCAGCGTTGCAGGGGGCTGGTGACGACCTCGGCGAGCGGCAGCTCGGCGAGTCGTCCGGGCAGGGCGGCGGCCTGGGCCGCGCCGCGCTCGTCGAGTCCGACGCCGGGCGTCCACCCGGCGAGCAGTCCCTCGGTGTTGGCGGTGGAACGTCCGTGCCGGACCAGGATCAGCGTGGGCATGTCGCCCAGGGTAGGCGTACCGCCGACCGCGGCGGCGCCCCGGCCAGGAGGGAGTGTGGTGCGTGATCGTCGACTGTGCCGTGTACCGCGACGGGCGGCGGACCGAGGGCCCCGGGGACTTCTCCGCGGCGCTTGCGGAGGCGCGGGCCGCGGGCGGGTTCGTGTGGATCGGCCTGTACGAGCCGGACGAGCGGGAGCTGGACCGGATCGCGGAGCAGTTCGGGCTGCATCCGCTGGCCGTCGAGGACGCCCTCAAGGCCCACCAGCGGCCGAAGCTGGAGGTGTACGACGACTCGCTCTTCCTGGTGCTGAAACCGGTCGTGTACGAGCCGGAGAGCGACACCGTGTCCACCGGTGAGGTGCTGACGTTCCTCGGCGACGGCTTCGTGGTGACCGTCCGGCACGGTGCGGGGCTGCCGCTCGGGCCGGTGCGGCAGCGGCTGGAGCGGGAGCCGGAGCTGCTCGGGCAGGGCGGGGCGACGACGGTGCTGTACGCGATCGCCGACGCCGCCGTCGACCACTATCTGGACGTCGCCACCGAGCTCTCCGCGGACCTGGAGGAGTTGGAGGCGGAGGTCTTCTCGGTGGACGCGGGGCGGTCCCGGCACGTGTCCTCGCGGATCTACAACTTCAAGCGGCAGGTGCTGGAGTTCCGGCGGGCCACCGGGCCGCTCGCGCTGCCGCTGAGCCGCCTCGCGGGCGTGAACGGGGTGGCGCCGCCGTTCGTCGAGGAGAGCGCGCGGCCCTTCTTCCGGGACGTGCTGGACCATCTGATGCGGGTGAACGAGTCGGTCGAGGGGCTGGACCGGCTGGTGTCCGACGTGCTGGCGGCGCACCTGGCGCAGATGAGCGTGCGGCAGAACGACGACATGCGGAAGATCTCGGCGTGGGCCGCCATGGCCGCGATCCCCACGATGGTGGCGGGGATCTACGGGATGAACTTCCGGCATATGCCCGAGCTGGGGTGGGTGTGGTCCTACCCGGTGCTGGTGGGGGTGCTGGTGGTGCTGGAAGTGGGGGTGTACCGGTTGTTCAAGCGGCGGGGGTGGTTGTGAGGGGGGTGCGTCGCGGTGTCCGGGTCAGGCGAACTCGGGGGTGGGTGGGGGTGTGGGGCCGCCCAGGGCGTCCCGGTGTTCCGGCATCCGCAGGGAGACCATGCGGCGCCAGCCGCCCAGGCGTTCGTACGCGTACACGGTGTGAATGCCGAGCGCCAGGAGTGCCGCCTTCGGTCTGGGCCAGCCGAGGACGCGGCCCATGTGGGCCATCACGGCGAGGCTGACGTCCCGGTAGATCCGGATCTCGGCGAGCGCGCACTCGCGGAGCGCGCCCTGGATGGCGCGGCCGTGTCCGGCGCGGGCGAAGCGGAGCAGTTCCTCGTGGCAGTAGGCGAGGTGGTTGTCCTCGTCGGCGGAGATCATCCGGACCGCGCGGCCCAGGTCGGGGTGGTCGGCGAAGTGCTTGCGCAGCAGGTCCATCTGTTCGGAGGCGCGCTGTTCGGTGACCCTGCTGTGGGCGAGGTAGGTGACGATGTCCTGGACGGTGAGCGGCTCGTCGCTCTTGAGCTTCTCGTGGGCCAGGCCGATGCCGTGCTTCTCGAGGATCATGGTGTAGTCGGTCTCCGGGGGGACCGGGACCGGTTCCAGGTTCCGCTTCTTCAGCAGGGCGTTGAAGATCCGCCCGTGCTTGTCCTCGTCCGCGCCGTGACGGGTGATCTTGGGGGCGAGCGCGCGCTCGCTGTCCGGGACGAGCACGGCGATGCGGGCGTTCTCCCAGCCGCCCTGTGCCTCGCCGCTGGCGGCGATGGAGCAGAACAGGCGGAACGACTCGTCGTTGTCGAGGATCTCCTGGAACAGACTCTTGGCCGAAAGCATCTGAAGGCACCTCTCTGCCGTGCGCGGCCTCCGTGGGATCCGGGCCCGTGAAGGACGAGTCAAAGCGGCGGGCAGTGGTGTCGCAACCGGTGTGTCGGACAACTCCGTCGAAAGGATGACGTGACGGGGGCGGGTGCGGGGGCGTTGTTCCGCGTGACGGCCGTGGCGGGGTCGACCCCCGAGCCCCCACCACGGCCGACCGCTCACGGCTCGGGGGGCGGGGCCCAGGGGTCGCGGCTCGGGGCTCAGGGGGCGGGGCTCGGGAGTCGGGAGTCGGGGCTCAGGGCTCGGGACTCAGGGCTCGTCAGGCGAGGCCCGCGCGCTCCAGGGCCTCCGTGCCCGCGCGCAGGGCGGTGAGCCGCTCGTCCAGGGTGAAGCCCGCGGGGGCGAGGGTGAGGGTGGTGACCCCGGCAGCGGCGTACGCCTTCATCCGGTCGGCGATGCGGTCCACCGAGCCGAGCAGGGTCGTCTTGTCGATGAGGTCGTGCGGTACGGCGGTGGCCGCGCCCTGCTTGTCGCCGGAGAGGTACTTGTCCTGGATCTCGGCGGCGGCCTCTTCGTAGCCCATGCGCTGAGCGAGCTGGTTGTAGAAGTTCTGCTTGCGGCTGCCCATGCCGCCGACGTACAGGGCGGTGTAGGGGCGGAAGGTGTCGGCGAGGGCGGGGACGTCCTTGTCGTCGCCGACGGCGAGCGGGACGGTGGGGCAGACGTCGAAGCCGTCGAGGGACTTGCCGGTCTTCTCGCGGCCCGCGCGGATGTGCCGGATCGCCGTCTCCTCCAGGTGGTCGGCGGAGGGGAAGATCAGGAGGGCGCCGTCGGCGATCTCGCCGGTCTGTTCGAGGTTCTTGGGGCCGATGGCGGCGATGTAGAGAGGGATGTGCTCGCGCGTGGGGTGGACGGTGAGCTTGATGGGCTTGCCAGGGCCGCCGGGGAGGGGCAGGGTCCAGTGCTCGCCGTCGTGGGTGAGGCGTTCGCGGGACATGGCCTTGCGGACGATGTCGACGTACTCGCGCGTGCGGGCGAGGGGCTTGTCGAACTTGACGCCGTACCAGCCTTCGGAGACCTGGGGGCCGGAGACGCCGAGGCCGAGGCGGAAGCGGCCGCCGGAGAGGGAGTCGAGCGTGGCGGCGGTCATGGCGGTCATGGCGGGCTGGCGGGCCGGGATCTGGAAGATGGCCGAGCCGACGTCGATGCGGGTGGTCTGGGCGGCGACCCAGGTGAGTACGGTGGCGGCGTCCGAGCCGTAGGCCTCGGCGGCCCAGCAGACGGCGTACCCGAGGCGGTCGGCTTCCTGCGCCACGGCGAGGTTGTCGGCGTCCATACCGGCACCCCAGTAGCCGAGGTTGATCCCGAGCTGCATGGCCGTTCCCCTTACTGGTCAGTAACGTCCCTTGTCGGGAGACCTTAGCGCGCGGATGCCTGCGGCGGCCCGTACCTGTCCGGTGGGTGGCGTGCGTAGCGCTGTCTGCCGGGGGGTGGGTCGGGGCCGCGCCGGGGGGTGTCCGTCCTCGGAACCGCGCGGGCTGTGGGGTGCGGGGTGTACGGGGTTTTCCGCGCGAACCACTGCGGGCGGACACCCCCCGACACGGCCCCTTCCCTCGTACGGCGACTGCGGCTCGTCGTCGGCTGACGCCCCGACTGCGGGCAGGGGGCTGACGCCCCAGCTGTGGGCAGTCGCCTGCCGCCTTGGCTGCGGGCAGTCGTGCCGCTGGGGCGATGGGGGTCCTGCTCGAAGAGCTCGGGGGCGGCACCCCTCCCTGCCGGGGTGCGCCACCCCGGCTACCTGGAATACGTTGCCCGTAGGCAACCCACACCGCAGGTTCTGGCCAGTAATCTCGGCGTTCATGGAGCAGAGGCATCTCGGCCGTACCGGCCTGCGTGTGTCCCGTATCGGACTCGGGACCCTTACCTGGGGCCGGGAACCCGACGAGCACGACGCGGCGGATCTGCTGAAGACGTTCTGGGAGGCGGGCGGGAGCCTCGTCGACACGGCGGACGTGTACGGGGACGGCGAGGCCGAGTACCTGCTCGGGCGTCTCATAGACGGCCTGGTCCCCCGCCGGGACCTGGTCATCTCCACCAAGGCGGGCAGCGTGCCCGACCCGGACCGCCGGTTCGACGGATCGCGCGGACACCTGCTCGCCGCCCTGGACGCCTCACTCGCCCGCCTGGGCACCGACTACGTCGACCTGTGGCACGTCCACGCGTACGACGCGGGCACCCCGCTGGAGGAGACGCTCCAGGCCCTCGACCTCGCGGTGAGCAGCGGCCGGGCCCGCTACGCCGGTGTATCCAACTTCTGCGGCTGGCAGCTGGCCAAGGCGGCCACCTGGCAGCTCGCGGCGCCGGGCACCCGGACCCGGCTGGCCAGTACGCAGATGGAGTACTCCCTGTTGCAGCGCGGCGTGGAGCGCGAGGTGCTGCCCGCCGCGCTGGACCTCGGCATCGGTCTGCTGCCCTCGTCGCCGCTGGGCCGCGGCGTGCTCACCGGCAAGTACCGCACCGCGACGCCCGTGGACTCCCGGGGCGCGTCGGAGCACTTCGCCCCGTTCGTCGAGCCGTATCTCGACGACACCGCCAGCCGGGTCGTGGACGCGGTGGCGACCGCGGCCGACGGGCTCGCGGTGACCCCGCTCCAGGTCGCCCTCGCCTGGGTCCGCGACCGGCCCGGCGTGGTCGCGCCGATCATCGGGGCGCGCAACGCGCAGCAGCTCACGGCGGCGTTGTCAGTGGAGGCGCTTAGTCTTCCTGACGAGATCTGCCGGGCGCTCGACGACGTGTCGGCGCCCGTGCACCGCTATCCCGATCACGACTGGAGCACGCTGTGAGCACCGAGCCGGAGACCACCGAGGACGGCACGCCGGAGGGCCCCGCCGAGGTGTCCGAGGCGCAGGCCGAGCTGGAGGCCCAGCGCGTCGAGCGGGAGCGGATCGAGCGGCGCAAGGCGGAGAAGGAGGGGGCGGTCGAGAGCGGCGCCAAGCTCAGCGGCACGGCCGCCGAACTGCTCGCCGCGGTGCGCGCCGTGGAGAGCGGGGCGAAGCCCGTGGGGCCCGTCTTCGCCGAGGAGAAGCCGGTGCGGCGGCCCGCCGTGGCCGAGCCCGCGCGGCGGGTCGCGCCGTCACCGCCCGTGGCCGCCGCTCCCGACGCGGAGCGGACGGCCGCGGTGCGGGCCGTGCTGGTGGCGGGGGGTGCTCCCGAGGGGTTGGCCTCGTCGGTGGCGCAGGCGCTCGGGGAGGGCGCCGAGGACGGTCTGCGGGAGGATCCGTGGCAGTTGCTGCGGGTGCCCGGGGTGCGGCCCGAGCAGGCCGACGGGTTCGCCCGGGCGCTGCTCGGCGCGGAGTCCTCGCCGGGCGACGAGCGGCGCGGGCGGGCCCTCGTCGGGTGGCTGTTGGAGCAGGCCGCGCTCGCCGGGCACACGGTGCTGGAGCTGCCCGCCCTCACCGCCGCCCTGGCCCGGCGGGGGGTGCCGGACGCGGACGCCGCGGTGCAGAGCGCGCTCGGGGAAGGCGATGCTCTTGCCTTCCAGGACGCCCTCGATCCCGCTGGCGGGCAGGAGGGTGCCGAGGGTGAGGAGCGGGCCGTACGGGTGCTCGTGGGGCTGGAGCGGTACGCGCTCGCCGAGGAGAGTCTCGCCGACGGGCTGGCCCGGCTGGTCGACTCCGTGCCCGAGGGAAGCGGTTCGGGTGACGAGTGGGAGCGGGGCGCCGCGGGGGGCGGTGGGGCCGCCGGGGAGCTGGCCCGGGTCGTGGCCGGGCACGGGCTCGTGCTGCACACCGGTGGTGAGGCGTCTCGGGGCGAGTCCGCCGCGTTGTTGCGGGCTGCCCGGGGAGTGGGGGCGCGGGCCTGGGCCGCCGCGCACAGTCCCGTCGGGCGGGACCGGTTCGCCGTTCTGGCGGGGGACGCCGCGGACGGGGTCGTGACCGTCGCCGGGCTGCTCGCCGGTGCGGAGGGGCCCGGGCGGGACGCGGACGGGGCGCTCGATCTGGATCTGCTGGTGGTGCTCGACGCCCCGCAGCTGGACGTGGAGACCGCCGCCCTGCTGGTCGAGTCGCTGCCGGACGGGGTGCGGCTGGTGCTGGGCGGGGATCCCGGGGTGCTGTGGTCCGTGGGGGCCGGGCGGGTGTTCGCGGACCTGCTGGCCGCGCGGACCTGTCCGCGGGTCGCCTCGCGCACGCCCGATCCCGGGCCGCTCGGTGAGCTGGTGTCGGGCATCGGCGTCGGTGAGCTGACCCAGGTCGAGGCGCCCGGCAAGGAGGTCGTGATCGTGCCGGTGCGGGATGCCGGGGAGGCCGTGCACCGGACCGTGCAGCTCGTGGCGGACTCGGTGCCCCGGGCGATCGGGGTGCCCCCGGAGGAGACGGTCGTCATCACGCCGGGGCACGGGGGCGCCGCCGGTACGCGGGTGCTGAACGCGGCGTTGAAGGAGCGGCTCAACCCCGGTCCCGGACGGTTCGGCGGGTTCGACGCCGGGGACCGGGTCGTCTACTCCCCCGTTCCCGGGCGGGTGCTGCCGGGGGTCGTCGTGGGCGCCGACAGCGGCGGGCTGCGGCTGTCCTGCTCGGGTACGGACGTCGTCGTGCCCCGTGAGCGGGTCGAGGGGTGGGTGCGGCACGGGTGGGCGCTGACCGCCCACCAGGCCGTGGGCGGACGCTGGCCCGCCGTGGTCGTCGTCCTGCCCGGGGACGCCGCCGCGGCCCTCAGCCGGCCGTGGGTCTACACCGCCTTCGGGCGGGCCGAGCGGCATCTGTCGGTGGTGCAGGGGGTGGAGCAGGCCCTCCCCCGGGCCGTCGCCGAGGTGGCCGCCAAGCCGCGTACGACCCGGCTGCCGACGCTGCTGGCGGCGGTTCAGGGGGCGGAGGAGGGTTAGGGAGGGGGCGAGTGCCTTGGGGCGGGCAGGCGGTCGTTCTCCGGCTGCCCGCCGTCTGGGGAGGAGTGGCGGCGGGTGGGTCGCGGTTTCGGGGGTGGTTAGCGGTCCGCGTCCAAGGGTTCCAGGTCCTCGTCCTCGTCCAGCTCCAGTTCCGCCTCCAGGTCGTCATCGTCGTCGTCCGGGATCTCCTCGTCGAAGACCGCGCTGACGTCGAAGCGGCAGACCACCTGTTGCGGGTCGGCGTTCTCGAACGGGGCCTCCAGCCATTCGCCGGGGTCCGCCGCTTCGTCGGCGGCGGTGACCCACATCGTGGAGTCGCCCTCCTCCAGGCCGAACTCCTTGTGCCGGGAGGCGATCTCGTCCGGCTCGAACTCGCCGAAGAGGATGCCGAGCGCCCCGTGGACGGTGGCCGCCGCCTCCACGCCGGTGCCGTCGCCGTCCGCCGCCTCCACCCGCTGGGCCTGGGCCAGCAGCCGCTGCGGTTCCACCACGGTGTAGTCGCGGCGGATCAGCACGCTCAGCGCGCTCGGCTCCTCCGGGCCGGTGTACGGGGGCAGGGCGTCCTCCGCGCCGGGGATCTCGAAGGGCGTGACCTCGTCGTAGCGGTCGTACAGCAGCTCGTCGTACGCCTCCGCGGCGGCGGCCAGCTCGTTGAACGCCTCGTAGACGCCCGGGTCGTCCTCACCCGACCGCCCTTCGACCGCGGCGAGATGGCGGTCGAGGGCGGTCTTGACCGCCTCGGCGGCGGCGCGTACCTCGGCAGCGGTGGGCTGCGCAGCATCAGACATAGTGCAGACGCTATCCGCACCCGGGCTGTGCCCGCACAATAGATGCGATGCCGGAATACGAATTTGTCGACGTGTACGTGCCGCGCGGGGTCTCCCGCAAGGACACGGCGCGTCTGCTGACGGACCATGCGGAGTACGGGCACTGGGAGTTGCACCGTCTGAGCCTGTTGCGGGACGGCAGTCGCAGGGTGCGCCTGCGGCGACGGATCATCCGCCAGGTGCGGGCCACGTGGTGACGTAGGCCACGGACGGGGCGGAGCGGGCCCCGGGTGGGAGCCCGCTCCATGGCGTGCCGTCCTGAGGGGTTTTGTGAGGGTTTACGACGTGGTGCGGGCCTTGCGGTAGAGGACCGCACCGGCCAGCAGCGCACCCGCGCCCAGCGGGCCGGCGGCGCCGAGCGGGAGGCCGCTGCCGGTCTCCGCGAGCTGGGCGTCGGCCTGCGGCCGGGTGGCACCGGTCTGGGCACCCGGGCGGTTGCCGGACGGAGAGCCGGGCGGGGTGGCGGAGTCGTCCGGGGGTGCCGAGTCGCCGGGGGTGTCGTCGTCGGCGGGCGGGGTGTCCGGGGCGGGCGGCTCCACCGGGTTCTCCGGGTTACCGGGGTTGTCCGGGTTGCCGGGGTTACCAGGGTTGTCGGGGTTGCCCGGCTCGTCGTCGCCGGGGGGCGGCGGGGGTGTGGGGTGGTCGCCTCCGGGGCCGCCGGGGTTGCCGTGGTTGGCGCAGGAGTTGCCCGCGGCCGGGTTGCCCACGCCGCCCACGTCGACGCTGTTGCCGCAGACGTTCACCGGCACGTGCACCGGCGCCTGGACGCTGTTGCCCGAGCCGACGCCCGGGGAGCCGGAGGCGTGGCCCTCCGCCTGCGAGCCGCCCGCGGGGGAGCCGCCGCCGTTGGCGCAGGAGTTGCCCGCGGCCGGGTTGAGGAGGCCGACGACGTTGACGGTGTTGCCGCAGACGTTCACCGGTGCGTGGACCGGCGCCTGGACGCTGTTGCCGGAGAGTACGCCGGGAGAGCCGGACGCCGAGCCGTGGGCGCCCGATCCGGAGGTGGCGTGGGCCTGGCCGCCGACCGCGGCGATCACACCGGTCGCCGCCGCCACGGTCATCAGGCCCTTGCGGGTGACCTGTCGCATGTGCTGAGTTCCTGCCTTCGCCTTGTGCCGAGTTCCTCGGCCTGCCGTATCGCGGAAAGGGAGCGCGAGGGGCGCGGGACGGGAGCGGAAGCGAACCCGTCGGCCCCGGAGCGCATGGCGCGCGCTCCGGGGCCGACGGGCGGGTCCGGACCCTTGGTCACACCCTCACGAGGGGGTGGTCACGTCACTTGTTGATGCACACGTTGCCGAAGGCGGGGTTCAGCACGCCGATCACCGAGATCGTGTTGCCGCAGACGTTCACCGGGATGTGGATGGGCGCCTGGACGACGTTGCCGGACGCCACGCCCGGGGAGTGCACCGCGGCACCCTGGGCGCCGGAGTCGGCGGCGGCGAGGCCCGCGCCGGCGAGGACGAGACCACCGGTGGCGGCAGCGGCGGCGACGATCTTCTTGATCATTTATTCCTCCTTGTTGGCAATGCGATCCCATGAAGCTGATCGCACCAGCAGTAACGAGGAGGGACTAATAGAGCTACGACCCTATGAGCGCATTCACCCTTCCCAGTCGCGACCGCACACGCGGACGAATAGTGGAGTGTCGTTTCAGTGGGTCATTCAGGACGCGTCGAGGAAGCGGTCGAGCACCCGCACCCCGAACTTCAGGCCGTCCACCGGGACCCGCTCGTCGACGCCGTGGAACATCCCGGCGAAGTCCAGCTCCGGCGGGAGCCGCAGCGGCGCGAACCCGAAGCAGCGGATGCCGAGGTCGTCGAAGGACTTGGCGTCGGTGCCGCCGGAGAGCATGTAGGGCACGGCGCGGGCGATGGGGTCCTCGGCGCCGAGCGCGGTCTGCATGGCGTCGACGAGCCGGCCGTCGAAGTCGGTCTCCAGCGCCTTGTCGGCGTGCACGTCCTCGCGGCGGACGCGGGGGCCGAGGATGCGGTCGAGGTCGGCGAGGAACTCCTCCTCGTAGCCGGGCAGGAAGCGGCCGTCGACGTGGGCGGTCGCCTGACCGGGGATGACGTTGACCTTGTACCCGGCGCCGAGCATGGTCGGCGCGGCCGAGTTGCGCAGGGTGGCGCCGACCATCTTGGCGATGCCGCCGAGCTTGGCGAGGGTGGCGTCCATGTTCTCGGGGTCGAGTTCGGTGCCGAGGGCGTCGGAGAGTTCGTCGAGGAAGGAGCGGACGGTCTTGGTGACCCGTACCGGCCAGGTGTGGCGGCCGAGGCGGCCGACGGCCTCGCACAGTTCGGTGATGGCGTTGTCGTCGTTGGTCATCGAGCCGTGGCCCGCGGTGCCGTCGACGGTGAGGCGCATCCAGTGCATCCCCTTCTGCGCGGTCTCCACGAGGTAGAGGCGCAGGTTCTCGTTGACGGTGAAGGAGAAGCCGCCGACCTCGCCGATCGCCTCGGTGACGCCCTCGAAGAGGTCGGGGTGCTTGTCGACGAGGTGCTTGGCGCCGTAGGTGCCGCCCGCCTCCTCGTCGGCGAGGAAGGCGAGGACGACGTCGCGGGGCGGCTTGCGGCCGCTGCGCAGCCGGTCGCGGACGACGGCGAGGGTCATCGCGTCCATGTCCTTCATGTCGACGGCGCCGCGGCCCCAGACGCAGCCGTCGGCGATCTCGCCGGAGAACGGGTCGTGGGTCCAGTCGGCGGCGTTGGCCGGGACGACGTCGGTGTGGCCGTGGATGAGCAGCGCGGGCCGGGACGGGTCCTCGCCCTCGATGCGGGCGACGGTGGAGGCGCGGCCGGGGTGCGACTCGATGATCCGGGGTTCGAGCCCGACCTCGGCGAGCTTCTCGGCGACGTACTCGGCCGCCGCGCGTTCGCCGGGGCCCGAGTGGTCGCCGTAGTTGCTGGTGTCGATGCGGATGAGGTCGCGGCAGAGGTCCACGACCTCGTCCTCGCCGGTGACGTCGCTGGTCGTGTCCTGCTGGCTCACGGTGGGTACCTCCCGCTGGTGCTGCTGACGGATCTCCTCATCCTCCCTCCGGGGGCGGGTGCGGCCCAAGACCGGGGGCGGTCCGTCACCGGCCGCGCACGCCGGGTGGGGGTGTGATCGGCGGCTCGGAAGCCTGGTAATGTTTACGTCGTCGCCGCGGGGGAAACCCCGCACGACAGACACCTTGTCCGGGTGGCGGAATGGCAGACGCGCTAGCTTGAGGTGCTAGTGCCCTTTATCGGGCGTGGGGGTTCAAGTCCCCCCTCGGACACTCACCGGATCCCCCCGGTCGCTACGGCGGCCGGGGGGATCCTGCGTGTCCGGGCGGGGGCGTGTCGGCCGGTCGGGACCGGCCGTCGCGGCCGGAATCGCGAGGGTCGGGGGGCCCGCGGGCGGGTTCCACAAGTTTTCCGCGCGGTCCCGTTCGGCCGGGAAGTCCCAGGTGTCGCACCCTCGTCCCGTTCCGCACGGGCTTCGCACACGCTTCCGGTTTTACAACATGCTTGACTCAACCTTACTGAGCTTGTTGACTGAATCGGGCGCGGTCTCCGGCGAGTTGCCGCCAGCACATGCCCGGCCTGTTAGCGGACTTGACGGTTGCTCGACCACCCAGGTGACAAGAGGTGAAGCTCTGTGAAAACCCAGGGAAGCGTCTTGGCGGAGCAGCGGCCGGAGGCCGTCTCCAGGGTCTCGCCGGGACATCCGCAGCCACTCGGCGCCACCGTCGACGCCGACGGGGTGAACTTCTCGATCTTCTCGGAGCACGCCACCCGGGTCGATCTGCTGCTCTTCGACCGGTGTGACGCGCCGCAGCCGTCCCGGGTCGTCCGGCTGCACCCGGAACACCACCGCAGCTTCCACTTCTGGCACTGCCACGTGGCGGGTCTCGGCCCCGGGCAGGTGTACGCGTACCGCATCGACGGGCCCCGCAACACCCCGCACTCCGGGTCCCGGTTCAACCACCGCAAGGTGCTGCTCGACCCGTACGCCCGCGCCAACATCAACACCCGTTGGGAGCGGTCCCGCGCGGTCGGCGGCGCTGACAACGTGGAGCACTCGATGCGCAGTCTGGTCGTCGACCTCGACAGCTACGACTGGGAGGGCGACCGGCCGCTGCGCGTCCCCATGGCGGACACGGTCATCTACGAGGCGCACGTGCGCGGGCTGACCGCCTCCCCGACCTCGGGGGCGGCCCGGCCCGGCACGTTCTCCGCGGTGGTGGAGAAGATCCCGGAGCTCCAGCGCCTCGGGATCACCGCCGTGGAACTGCTGCCGGTGTTCGACTTCGACGACACCCAGGTCCTGCGGAACGCGCCGGACGGCATCCCGCTGCGCAACTACTGGGGCTACGACCCGTACGGCTTCTTCGCGCCGCACACCGGGTACTGCGCGGAGCCGCACCTCGCGCACCACATCACCGAGTTCCGGGACATGGTCAAGGCGCTGCACCGGGCCGGTATCGAGGTCATCCTCGACGTGGTCTTCAACCACACCAGCGAGGGCAACGAGTACGGGCCGACGATCAGCTTCCGGGGCGCGGCGAACGAGGCGTACTACCACCTGTGGCCGCAGGACCGCAGCCGGTACATGGACTTCACCGGGTGCGGCAACGCGGTCAACGCCAACCACCCGATGGTCACCAAGTTCATCCTGGAGTGCCTGGAGTACTGGGTCACCGAGCACCACGTGGACGGCTTCCGGTTCGACCTGGCGTCGGAGATGTCGCGGGGGCCGATGGGGTACGAGATGGCGGTGCCGCCCGCGCTGTGGGCGATCGAGCTGTCCCAGGTGCTCTCCGAGACGAAGATCATCGCTGAGCCGTGGGACGGGGGCGGCCTGTACCAGGTCGGCCGGTTCCCGGGGAAGCGCTGGGCGCAGTGGAACGGGCCGTTCCGGGATGACGTACGGCGGTTCGTGCGCGGGGACGCGGGGCTGGTCGGGGAGATCGCCTCGCGGATCGGCGGCTCGGCGGACCTGTTCTTCCCGCAGCAGGTGCTGCCGACCAACAGCATCAACTTCGTGACCTGCCACGACGGGTTCACGCTGAACGACCTGGTGTCGTACGACCACAAGCACAACCACGCCAACGGCGAGGCGAACGCCGACGGGGCGCACGAGAACTTCAGCTGGAACTGCGGCGTCGAGGGGCCCTCGGACTCCGAGGAGGTCGAGCGGCTGCGGGTGCGGCAGATCAAGAACCTGCTGTCGGTGCTGATGCTCAGCCGCGGGGTGCCGATGCTGCTGGCCGGGGACGAGTTCCGCAACAGCCAGCAGGGCAACAACAACGCCTACTGCCAGGACAACGAGGTGTCCTGGCTGGACTGGGAGCAGGCCGAGAAGGAGACGGAGATCCGGTCCTTCACGGAGCGGGTCATCGCGCTGCGCAAGCGGTTCCAGACGTTCCGGGAGCCGAGGTTCTTCACCGAGCGGCGCAACGAGCGCGGCGTCGCGGACGTCACCTGGCACGGCACCCGGCTGGACTGCCCCGGCTGGGACGACGACGAGGCCCGGGTGCTGGCCGCCACGCTCGGCGGGTTCCGGGGCGACCCGGACCTGCACTTGATCATGAACATGTACCACCTGGGGCTGGACTTCGAGCTGCCGGCCGTCGACGGCCACCGCTGGTACCGGGTGCTGGACACCGCCTGCGGAGCGCCGCGCGACCTGCTCGCGCCCGGCCAGGAAGAGCTGATCGAAGCGCACACCTTCCATGCCCACGGCCGCAGCGTCGTGCTGCTCGTGGCCTTACCCGATGAGAAGGGCACGTGACGAGATGAGCGCAACCGCCGAACGCCGAATCTTCTCCGACACCCTCGCCGGATACGTCACCTACCACAGCCCGGTGCAGAACCGGTTCGGGCTGCGCACCTCCGACGGCCGCGAGTTCACCGTGCACCTGGCCCGCAACGTCGTCTCCCGCGTCGTCCGCAACCTCGGCGACCCCTACCGTGACACCACCGGGCAGACCCGGGACATGCTGGGCGCGGGCCGCTTCCTGTTCGCGTACGGGATCTTCTACGAGTGGGAGGGGGGCTCGCGGTTCGAGGCGAAGGAGATCACCTTCCCCGAGGAGAGCCGCGGGCAGTACGTCTTCGAGCACCCGAAGTGGTGGGTGCGGCAGGCCACCGCGATCGCCGACTTCTACTTACGGGGGCAGTTCCCCGACGGCAAGTACGACTGGCGCGGCTACCGCACCAACCTCACCCTCGACGGCGCCCATCTGCCGGAGTTCGCCGGGCAGAACGTGCGCCAGGAGACGGACACCATCTCCCGGCTGGTCTACGGGCTGGCGACGGCGTACCTGCTGACCGGTGAGGACCGGTTCCTGGACGCGGCGGAGAGCGGCACCGAGTACCTGCGGCAGTACATGCGCGTGGACGACAAGCAGGACGGGATCGTCTACTGGTACCACGGCATGGACATCACCCCGACCGGGCGGCGCAAGGTCTACGCCTCGGAGTTCGGCGACGACATCGACGCCATCCCGATGTACGAGCAGATCTACGCGCTGGCCGGGCCGACCCAGACGTACCGGGTGACCGGGGACCCGCGGATCCTGAACGACATCGACCGGACGGTGGCGCTGTTCGAGCGGTACTTCCGCGACGAGGAGCGCGGGGGCTTCTTCTCGCACATCGACCCGATCAACCTCAGCCCCTGCGACGACGCGCTGGGCCGCAACCGGTCGCGGAAGAACTGGAACTCCATCGGCGACCACGCCCCGGCGTACCTGATCAACGCCTATCTGGCCACCGGGCGGGAGGACTTCGCCGCGCTCCTGGAGGAGACCGCCGACACCATCGTGGCCCGCTTCCCGGACGAGCCGAACAGCCCGTTCGTGCAGGAGCGCTTCCACGAGGACTGGACGCCGGACCGCACCTGGGGCTGGCAGCAGGACCGGGCCGTCGTCGGCCACAACCTGAAGATCGCCTGGAACCTGACGCGGATCCGGGCGCTGGCGGACAAGCCCGAGTACGCCGAGACCGCCCGCCGGATCGGCGAGATCATGCCCGCGGTCGGCAGCGACCAGCTGCGCGGCGGCTGGTACGACGTGGTGGAGCGGCGGCCCGACCCGGACAGCGGCATCCACCGGATGGTCTGGCACGACCGCAAGGCGTGGTGGCAGCAGGAGCAGGCCATCCTCGCCTACCTGATCCTCGCCGGTACCTCGCACGACCCGGACTCGCTGCGTCTGGCCCGGGAGGCCGCGGCGTTCTACAACGCCTTCTTCCTCGACCACCAGGACGGCGGCGTCTACTTCAACGTGCTGGCCGACGGCAACCCGTACCTGGTCGGCACCGAGCGTTTCAAGGGCTCGCACTCGATGGCCGGGTACCACGCGCTGGAGCTGTGCTACCTGGCCGCCGCCTACACCGGGCTGCTGATCAGCCACGAGCCGCTGAGCCTGTACTTCCGGCCGCGCCCCGGCGACCTGCCGGACCGGGAGCTGCGCGTCGCGCCCGACCTGCTGCCGCGCGGCACGGTCGAGCTGACCCGGGTCTGGGTCGACGGGCGGCCCCACCACCACTTCGACGCCAAGGAACTCACCGTCAGGCTGCCCGAGAGCGACGGCCCGGTGCGGGTGCGCGTGGAGCTGGAGCCGGTGCAGATGCGGCTGCGGGTGCGCAGCGAGTTCGACGGCGGCACCGCGCACGTGCGCTGCGGCGGCGCGGTGGACTCCGGGGAGCTGGAGAAGTTCCGGCGGGTGCTGGGCGAGGTGATGGCGGCGGGGCCGCAGCGGGTGGAGTTCCACCTGGGCCAGGTCACCGAGATGTGCCGTCCCGCCGTCAACGAACTGCTCGTGCAGCGCACCAAGGCGGGGCTCGACGTGGACTTCGTCGTCGTCGGCTCGGTGCTGCCCGAGGTCCGCGAAGCGCTGCTGGCCACCGACGCCTTCCTGCTTGAGGGCGAGGAGGACTGACCCGTGACCACGACCCTGCCCCCCGCGCACCTCCTTGCCGAGACGGCCGTCCCCGTGCCGCCCGCCGAGGTGCCGCTCGTGCCGGTGGACTTCTCCGCGTACTGCCAGGACCTCTTCGGCACGCTGGCCCGGTCGGACCAGCGGCGCTGGGGCGAGGTGTACGTCCGCGGGCTGCTCGACGTCCCCGGCCGCAAGACCCCCGCCCGGATCTCCGAACAGGTGCTGGGACGTCGGGCCGTCCAGCAGATCCAGCAGTTCGTCAACCAGAGCCCGTGGCCCTCCGGGCCGGTGCGGCGGCGGCTCGCCGGACAGCTGGAGCGGACGCTGGGCACCGAGGCGTGGTGCGTGGACGAGGTCGTGTTCACCAAGAACGGCGACCGGTCCGTGGGCGTCGCCCGGCAGTACGCGCCCTCGCTTGAGCGCACCGTCAACTGCCAGCTGGCGTTGGCCACCTCGCTGGTCGGCCGGCACGGCGGGGTGCCGGTGAGCTGGCGGTTGCTGCTGCCGCAGCGCTGGGACCGCGACGAGCAGCTGCGCCGTCAGGCGCACCTGCCGGACGTGGAGCGGACCCGGCCGCGCTGGCGGTACATCCTGGAGGCCGTCGACGAGATGCTGGAGGAGTGGCTGCTGGAGCCGCTGCCGGTGCTGGTCGACTGGCGCGGCGAGGGCGACGTGGCGCCGCTGCTGCGCGGACTTGAGGCGCGCGGCCTGGCGTACCTGGTGCAGGTGGCGCCGAGCGTGGGGGTCACCCTGCCGCGGCCGTGCGCGGGATCGCCGTACGGCAGTGGAACGCTGGTGGAGCTGGCGGTGCACGCCGCGCAGCACCGCAAGCGGATGCCGATCGCCTGGCAGGACCGGGCCACCGCGCGGATGCGGCAGTCACAGGTGCTGTCGATGCCCGCGCTGCTGCTGACGGAGGCTCCGCACGGCGGGGGTGCGGGGGCCCGATCGGCGGAGGCGCAGCCCGCGCAGCGGCCCCGGCACCTGGTGACCGACTGGCCCTACGGCCGTCCGGCGCCGCGTTCCTACTGGCTGACGAACCTGTCGGCGCGCAGGCTGCCCGAGATCATGCCGCTGGCGCAGTTGCGGGCGCTGTCGGGGCAGAGTCTGGCGCGGCTCCAGCGGGACTTCGGGCTGGCGGACTTCGAGGGCCGTTCGTTCCGGGGCTGGCACCACCACGTCACGCTGGCCTCGGTGGCGCTCGGCTATGACGCGCTGAGCGCCGGTGGTCACTTCTCCCAGCCGACGTCGGTGAAGTCGATGTCGCCGAGGCCCGGTACGCCGTAGTTGGCGAGGTGCTCGCGGACGGCGACGACCTGGGGGCGCTGGTAGAGGAGGATGTCGTGGGCCAACGCCCAGATGGCGGCGTCGGCCTGCTGGTAGAGCCGTCGGCGGCGCCCCTCGTCCAGGGTGTGGGAGGCCTCCGCGAGCAGGGCGTCGACCCGCGGGCTGGAGACGCGGCCGTAGTTGGCGTAGGTCTGCTCGTCGTCGGTCTGCCGGTAGACGGGGTAGAGGGTGCTGGGGTAGGTCAGGCCCACGA
Source organism: Streptomyces sp. NPDC006997 (assembly GCF_040635175.1). NCBI lineage: Bacteria > Bacillati > Actinomycetota > Actinomycetes > Kitasatosporales > Streptomycetaceae > Streptomyces > Streptomyces sp. NPDC006997. The sequence goes on along the minus strand of NZ_JBEYHH010000012.1, from coordinate 76,699 downwards.
AGCGGAAGATGGCCAGGTCGAAGTTGCCCTGGTTGAGGTACTTCGGCAGGTAGTCGTCGGCGGGGACCTTCTGCACTTCCACCGTGATCCCGGCCTCCGCGAGCATGTGCTGGACGAGTTGGGCGAGGTCGAGGCCCAGGCGGTTGGTGGACTGGCTCAGCACCAGGCGCAGTTCCAGCGGGTGGCCGTCCTTGCTGCGGGTGCCGGTGGGGTCGGCGCGGCGCCAGCCCGCGCGGTCCAGGAGGCGTTCGGCCGCGGCGAGGTCGCGGGTGGCGTAGGGGCCGGAGTTGTCGGTGTAGCCGGGCTGGTTGGTCATGAAGAAGTGGTTGCCGAGGAGGGGCACCCCGACGGGCAGGCCCTCGCCGGCGACCTCCGCGAGGGCCTTCCGGTCGACGGCGTGCAGCAGGGCCCGGCGCACCTCGGGGTCGGTGAGCGGGCCCGCGGCGCCGTTGAGGGCGATCTGTACGGCGTCCCAGGCGGAGCCGGTGCGCAGTTCGGTGTCGCGGGCGTCCTTGAGGCGGTCGTAGACGTCGGCGGCCGCCGCGTTGACCGCGTCGATCTCGCCGTTGAGGAACGCCTGGACGGCGGTGGCGGGGTCGAGGGTGCGCAGGATGACGCGGTCGAGCAGGGGGCGGCGGCCCCACCAGTGCGGGGAGGGCACCAGGGTCAGGGTGCGGTCGGTGGCGTCCAGGTCGCCGACCCGGAACGGGCCGCCGGTGACGGGGACGCCGTCGCGCCAGCCCTCGTTGAACTGCTCGGGCGTGCCGGAGGCGGCGGCCGGGTAGAGCGGGGTGAACAGCCGCTGCCAGTCGGCGAACGGCTCCGCGAAGACGACCTCGACCTCGTGCGGGTCCGCGCCGGGGCGGACGTCGGCGATGTCCTCGTAGCCGCTGGGGTCGGCGATCTGGTAGCGGTCGTCGCCCCGGCCGAGGGCGCGCCACTGGGCGTCGAAGTCGCGCCAGCCGAGGGGTTCTCCGTCGGACCAGCGGGCCTCGGGGTTGAGGCGGTAGGTGACGGTCTGCGGGGAGGTGGCGGTGACCTCGGCGGAGCGGAGGTAGTCGGGGTCGGGCCGGGGGGTGCCCTGGGCGTCCCGGGTGAAGAGCATGGGTTCCACCAGGGAGGCGATGGTCCACACGTCGTCCAGGGCGCCGTCGACGTGGTGGTGGTTGAACTGGGTGGGCCACTGGGAGACCGGCAGGGTGAGGGTGCCGCCCTGGCGCAGTGCGGAGCGGGGGCGGGGGTGCACGTCGGTGTGGCCGTAGGCCGGGACGGCGGCCCGTGAATTGTCCTCGCGGGGCGTGTCCGTGGCGGATTGGGTGCATCCGACTAACAGCCCGCCGAGGGCGGTCCATACCAATAGGTGCCGTAACCATCTCCGGGTGCCGGGAAAATCCGCCATAGCGTGCCCTCTCCCCCTCATAAGGTTCTGCGCTGCGCCACCGCCGTGGGGATCGAACACGCAACTCGGCTTCCAGGCGGGGGAGAGGAGCCTAACATTGGGCCATGCCACGCTCGTGAAGTTCCTACGGGGGAACACTCGATGCTTAAACTGTCGGCAATACGCCTGACAAACTGCCTCGCCTTACTTCTCGTTTCAACCTTCCTCTCCTATCTGATTTCCGCGAGCGCCCTCGATCCCCGCGCCTACTACGAACAGCGCACCCCGCCGCCGCCGGTGGCCGTGGTCGACCAGCGGCTCGCGCAGCTCGGACTGAGCGACTCGGTTCCGGTCACCGAGCGGTTCGCGCACTGGGCGTGGCGGGCGCTGCACGGCGATCTCGGCCGGACGCTCGACGGCACCCCGGTGACCACGGAGTTCGGCCGCCGCGTCGGGGTGACCGCGCGGCTGCTGGTCGTGGGGACCGTGGTGGGTACGGCGCTGGGGGTGCTGGCCGGGGTGTGGGCGGCGGTCCGCCGTGGCCGGCTGCCGGACCGGGCGCTCACCGTGTTCTCCTTCGCGGTGCTGGCGGTGCCCCCGTTCGTGCTGGGGCTGCTGTTGCAGGCGGGCGCGATCACCGTCAACGACGCCACGGGCCGTACGGTGATCCGCTACACCGGCGAGCGCACGCCCGGTCTGACGGGCGGGCCGCTGACCCGGTTCGGGGACGCCGCGGTGCACCTGGCGCTGCCGACGCTCGCCGTCGCCCTGGGGGCCGTCGCCACGTACAGCCGCTACCAGCGGGCGGCGACGGCGGACGTGCTCGCCTCCGAGCACCTGCGCGCCGCCCGGGCCCGGGGGCTGACTCCCGGGCGGGCGCTGCTGCGGCACGGGCTGCGGGTCTCGCTGATCCCGCTGGCGACGTTCTTCTCCTTCGGGTTCCTGACCCTGTTCACCGGCGCGGTGTTCACCGAGAAGGTCTTCGGCTGGCACGGCATGGGCGGCTGGTTCGTGGAGTCGGTGCAGAAGGGCGACGTCAACTCCGTCGTCGCGGTGGAGGTGTTCGGGGCCGCGCTGGTCCTGCTGGCCGGGCTGGCCGGAGACCTGCTGCACGCCGCGCTCGACCCCCGGGTCCGGTACCCGTGAGGTCGGCGCGGTCCCGTGCGGTGGTACGGCGGCTGGTCCGCTCCCCCACCGCCCTCGCGGGTACGGCGCTGCTGCTCGGGCTGGTCCTGCTGGCGCTCGCCGGTCCGGCGCTGACCCGGTGGGGGTACGCCGACGCCGACTACACCGCCCTGCGCCGCCCGCCCGGCGCCGAGCACTGGTTCGGCACCAACCGGATCGGCCAGGACGTGTTCGCGCAGTGTGTGCGCGGGCTGCGGAAGTCGCTGCTCGTCGGGGTGCTGGTGGCGTCCTTCGCGACAGTGCTGGGGGCCGTCGTCGGGGTGTGCGCCGGGTATCTCGGCGGGTGGGTGGACCGGGTGCTGATGTTCCTCGTCGACCTGATGCTGGTGGTGCCCGCGTTCCTCGTCCTGGTGGTCCTCGGGCCGCGGCTGCGCGGGCTGGGCTGGCCGGTGTTCGCGGGGCTGCTGGCCGCGTTCGGCTGGATGGTCACCGCGCGGGCGGTGCGGGCGCAGACCCGGTCGCTGCGGGAGCGGGAGTTCGTCCGGGTGGCGCCGTACCTGGGCGTCGGTCCGGTGGGGGTGATGCGGCGGCATCTCCTGCCGCATCTGGCGGGGTTCCTGGTCACGGACGCGACGGTGGCGGTGGCCGGGGCGGTGCTCAGTGAGACCGGGCTGTCGTACTTCGGCTTCGGGGTGCAGCCGCCGGACGTCTCGCTGGGCTCGCTGATCGCGGACGCCGCGGAGGTGCCGGTGACGTATCCGTGGATGTTCTTCTTCCCGGCCGGGCTGCTGGTCTGCCTGGTCCTCGCCTGCCATCTGCTCGGGGAGGCGCTGCGGGACGCCCTCGACCCGGTGGCGGCGGCGGGGGGCGGGCGGTGACGGGGGGCACGGAGGCGGTGCTGGAGGTGCGGGGGCTGCGGGTGGCGCGGCCCGCCGGGCGCCGCTCCCCCGCGCTGGAGCTGGTGCGCGGGGTGGACCTGCGGCTGTGCCGGGGCGAGGTGCTGGGCCTGGTCGGTGAGTCGGGCGCGGGCAAGAGCCTGACCGCGCTGGCGCTGCTCGGGCTCTGCCCGCCGGGGCTCACGGTGTCCGGGTCGGTACGGCTGCTGGGCCGGGAGGTCGTCGGGATGCCGGAGCGGGAGCTGGCGGGGCTGCGCGGGCGGCGGATCGCCATGGTCTTCCAGGACGCGCTGGCCGCGCTGTCGCCGGTGCGGCGGATCGGCGACCAGATCGGTGAGGCGCTGCGGCTGCACCAGTCGCCGCGACCGGGGCGGGCGGCGGCGCGGCGGACGGCCGTGGGGTTGCTGGACGCCGTCGGGGTGCCGGAGCCGGGGCGGGTCGCGGACGCCTATCCGCACCAGGTGTCGGGCGGGGTACGGCAGCGGGCGATGATCGCCGTGGCGATGGCGAACCGGCCGGACGTCATCGTGGCCGACGAGCCCACCAGCGCGCTCGACACCCTCGGGCAGGACCGGGTGCTGCGGGCCCTGGAGGCCGCGCGGCGGGCGACGGGCGCGGCGCTGCTGCTGGTCAGCCACGACCTGGGGGTGGTGGCCGGGGCGGCGGACCGGGTCGCGGTGATGTACGGCGGGCGGATCGTGGAGAGCGCCCCCGCGGAGGCCCTCTACACCCGGCCGCGGATGCCGTACACCAAGGGCCTGCTGGGCTCGGTGCCCCGGCTCGACGACGACACCCCGCCCACCCCGATGCCGGGTGTCCCGCCGGCGCCGGGCGCCCGGGGGCGGGCCTGCGCCTTCGCGCCGCGCTGTCCGCTGGCGGACGGGGTGTGCCGGGGGCGGCCGCCGGAACTCGCGGGCGCGGACGGGCATGTGGCCGCCTGCCATCACGGCGCGCGGGCCGCGGGGTTGGGGGCGGTGGAGCTGTTCCCGCCGACGGTGCGGGGGCGAGGGCTCGGGGGTGTCGCGGGTGGGGGCGCCGCGGGCGGGAGCACCGCGGGTGGCGGACTCGGGAGCGCCGCGGGCGGGAGCACCGCGGGTGGCGGACTCGGGAGCGCCGCGGGCGGGAGCACCGCGGGTGGCGGACTCGGGAGCGCCGCGGGCGGGAGC
>NZ_JBEYHH010000012.1:0-72034 GCF_040635175.1 Streptomyces sp. NPDC006997 | reverse complement strand
ACCGCGGGAGGTGGGCCTGATGAGGTCGTGTTGCGGGTCGCGGGGCTGGGGGTGGTGTTCGGGCGGTCCGGGGGTGGGTGGGGGCGGCGGGGCGCGGGGCGGGAGGTGTGGGCCGTGCGGGAGGTGGATCTGGAGGTGCGGCGCGGGGAGACGCTGGCGCTGGTGGGTGAGTCGGGGTGCGGGAAGTCGAGCACGCTGCTGGCGGTGGTGTCCCTGGTCGCGCCGCGGCACGGGCGGGTCGAGGTGCTCGGGCAGGACACCGCGGGGCTGTCGCGGGAGGCGGTACGCCGGTTGCGGCGGGCGGTGCAGTACGTGCCGCAGGACCCGATGGCGAGCCTCGATCCGCGGATGCCGGTGGGTGACATCGTCGCCGAGCCGCTGTGGGCGCGACGGGTACCGGCGCGGCGGGCGGCCGTGCGGGTGGCCGAGGTGCTGGAGCTGGTGGGGCTGGGTGCCGCCGCCGCGGGTGCCTATCCGCACCGCTTCTCCGGTGGTGAGCGGCAGCGGATCGCCCTGGCGCGGGCGCTGGCCGTGGAGCCCGAGCTGCTGCTCCTCGACGAGCCGGTCTCCGCGCTGGACGTGTCGGTGCGGGCCGGGATCCTCGATCTGCTGCGGCGGCTGACGGAGGATCGCGGCCCGTCGTGCCTGTTCGTCTCCCACGATCTGGCGGCGGTACGGCACGTCGCCGACCGGGTCGCCGTCATGCGGGCCGGTCGCGTCGTCGAGACCGGGGACCTGCGGGAGGTGTTCGAGCGGCCGGGGCATCCGCACACCAGGGCGTTGCTGGCCGCGGTTCCGGTGCCCGATCCGCGGGTCGCGCGGGCGCGTACGGCCGCCGGGACCTAGGAGGGGGGTGTGGGTTCCGGCCGAGGCGGTGACCGCCCGTCGGGTGGTGGGGCGGCGCGCTCGATGTCGTACCGGGGACCGGTCGATTACCGGGCGAGTCAGTGCCGCGCGGTCGACGGGGAATTCCAGCGCTCGGCGGAGGTGAGTTCCAGCGGTCCGGTGATGGACAGGCGGCAGCACCCGGTCACGTTGGAGGCCGAGTCCGCCGTCTCGGCCACTTCCCTCGTCGGCTCACCTGCGGAGACAAGGGACCCCGCGATGACCAGACCGATCGCGAACAGGAATCCCGCGAACGCTATGACTCCCGAGCGAAGCATTTTGTCCTCCTATCGCTTGTGCGGTTATTGACACTGCCAGTGAATCGACAATTACTGATCGAGTCAAGCATGAACCCGGAAAAGGAGGTAAACGGAATTGAATTCCCGCTTCCTTTTCTTCGGAGACAGGTGTGTCCGAGGCGTGTGCTTTCTGGTCGTGTGTGGTGTCACGATTACCGAGTCATTGGCGTGACTGAGTCATGCTGGTATCGTGATCTATGACACGCTAAGTCATGCTCACCGTCGGGAAGCCTTATGGATCACACGGCAAGCACCTCACCAACCGAGGTGGGCAGGCGCATCCGCAGCCTCCGCGTCAAGCTCGGCCTCAAGCAGCAGGACCTGGCCTCCACGGATATCTCCGCGAGCTATATCTCACTCATCGAGTCGGGTAAAAGGGCGCCCTCGGACGCCGTCCTGACCGCTCTCGCCAGGAAACTCGCCTGCTCGCCGGAGCACCTGCGCACCGGTCTCGACGACCACGCCCTGGAAGACACCAGGCTGAAGCTCTCCTTCGCCGAAATGGCCCTGCGCAACGGGGACAACGGCGCGGCGCTCCAGTCGTTCAGCGAGCTGCTGGCGAACCCGGGCCCGCTCGACGCCCCCACACTGCTGCGGGCCCGGATCGGGCAGGCGACGGCGCTGGAGAAGCTGGACCGGCTGGAGGCCGCCATCACGGTACTGGAGGAGCTGCGCAAGGAACCCGCCCTGGTGCCGGGCTCCGAGGAGTGGTGCCGCGTCTCCGTCGCCCTCAGCCGCTGCTACCGCAACATGGGCGACATCGCGCTCGGCATCGAGATCGGTGAGCGGACCATGGCCGCCCTGGACGGGCTCGGCCTCGACGTCACCGTGGACCACATCCAGGTCGGCTCCACCCTCATCGGCTCGTACCTCATGCGCGGGGACCTCACCCGGGCCCACCTCCTCGCGCAGCGGCTGCTGCCGGTGGCCGAGGAGCACGGCGGGCGGGCGGGCCGGGGCGCCATGTACTGGAACGCCGGGCTCGTCGCCCTGTCGCGGCGGCAGCTCCCCGAGGCGCTGGCCCTCACCGAGCGGGCGCTGGCGATGATGGCCGAGGACGACAACCTGCGGCACGTGGCCAACCTGAAGATGAACGTGGCCTGGCTGCAGCTGCGGTCCGACCACCCGGACCCGGAGCAGGCCCGGAAGCTCCTGCACGAGGCGGCGCAGACGCTGGTGGAGGTCGGCACCGCCGTGGAACAGGCCAGGTGCGAGATCAACCTGGTCGACGCCCACATGCGGCTCAGCCACTGGGACGACGCCGTCCACCACGCCCAGCGGGCCCTCGCGCTGCTCAGCTCCGGTCCGCGGATCGAGGCCATCTCGGCGCGCATCCGGCTCGCCGAGATCCACCTGCTGCGCGGACAGACGACCGACGGCCTCCAGACGCTGCACGCGGCGGCCCGCCAGCTGAGCCACTTCACCCCGTCCTACGAGACGGCGAACGAGTGGCGGCACATCGGGGACGTGTGGAAGCGGCAGAGCCGGGCCAAGGAGGCGCTGGAGGCTTACGACCAGGCGCTCCAGGCGACCGGTATGCCCGCGACGTACGATCCCGCGCACGCGCTGGCCGAGCAGCACCAGCGCTGAGGCGGTGGTGCCGGACCCGTCTCCCCCGTGGCCCCGCATCAGCGTGTCCGCCCCACGAGCCGGTGGACCGCCGCGAGCGGGACCGGCAGCCAGTGGGGGCGGTGTCTCGCCTCGTACAGCGCCTCGTAGACGGCGCGGTCGGCCTCGAAGGCGGTCAGCTGGGCGGCCCGGCAGGTCGGGTCCTCGCCGCCCGCGGCGGCGTAACCGGCGCAGAAGGCGCGGCGGTTGCGCAGGGCCCACGCGGTGGCCCGGCGTCGGCGGCTGAGCTGCTGGGCCGGGCCCGCGGCGCCGTCGAGCGCGGCCAGCGCGGTGCGGGCGGCGTAGTCGAAGGAGCGCAGCATCCCCGCGACGTCCCGCAGCACCGGCTGCGGCAGGGCGCGTTCGGCGGCCGGGGTGGCGGGCTCGCCCTCGAAGTCGACGACGTACCAGCCGTCGTCGGTGTGCAGGGCCTGCCCGAGGTGCAGGTCGCCGTGGACGCGCTGGGCGAACACCGGGCAGCCGCGGCCCGCGAGACCGCCGTACTCGTCGAACACCGCGGCCAGCGCGGCGTGGTAGCGGCCCAGCTGCGGGACCTCCAGGACGGCGGTGTCCAGGCGCCGCCGCATCCGGGCGGCGTCCTCGGCGAGGTCGGGGGCCTGGCGGCGGTGGCGCGGGAAGGCCCGGCCGAGCGCGGCGTGCACCTCGGCGACGGCCTGCCCGAGGGCGTGGGCCTGCGCGGTGAACCCGCCGCCCGCCGAGGGGCCTTCGGGGTCCGGGTCGCCGGGGCCGGTGATGTGGTCGTGGGCGTAGCGGACCGCCCGTTCCCAGCCGTCCTCGGCGCCCGGCACGAACTCCTCGATCAGGCCCACGGTGAGCGGGTCGGCGCCCGTCACCGGCACCGACAGCGCCCCGTACAGCCGGGGGGTGCGCGCGCAGTCCTCGGCGGTCAGGGCGCGCAGCGCCTCCGCCTCCGGGCTGGGTCCCGGCTCCGGGCGCCGGTAGAGCTTCAGCAGCAGCCGGTCGCCGTACACGACGGCGCTGTTGCTCTGCTCCCCGGTCAGCGGGCGGGGCACCAGGCCGACGGGCAGCGGGAACAGCCCCGCCGGTTCCAGGCGCAGGGTGCCCGCGCGGCGGGCGGCGAGGGAGCGCAGCAGCAGTCCCATCAGCGCCGGGTCGGCGACGGCGTCGTACACCGCGCGGCCCGCCCAGCGGCCGCGCGGCACCGTGCCGATGGCGGCGTCCGCGAGACGGCGGGGCAGTTCGCGGGCGAGGCCGAGCAGGAGCTGGTAGCGGGTGGGCGGGGCGGTGGTGCCGCGCGCGGTCGCGTCGACCACGGCGACGACGAGGTCGGGGAGGCCGTCGCCGTGGATCACCGTGACCGCGCGCGGACGCAGCCCGCTCACGGTCGTTCCCTGGTACCAGCGACGGGTCGCCAGCCAGGGGGCGAGGACGGGCAGCAGGGGGCCGAGCACGGTCACGGCGGAGGGGTCCGCCGTGACGAGCGGGCCCACGGGGGCTTCGACCGCGGCCCCGATCCCGGTGGTGGCGGCGCTCATGGCAGGGTCACCGTGGCGGGCCGGGTCCGGACGGCGAGCAGGTCGATGATCTTCCGGGCGAACAGGTGGCAGTGCTCGCCGGTGCGGGCGGTGACCAGGTCGTCGTCGACGACGACGTCCTCGTCGACGTAGACGCCGCCCATGTTCCGCAGGTCGCCGAGCAGGTTGTTGTGGACGACCGCGCGGCGGTCCCGGACCATGCCCGCGATCGGGGCGGCCAGCCACATGCCGTGGCAGATGACGCCCTTGATGATGGCCTCGTCGGCGAACGCCCGGCGCAGGAACAGCGCGGCGGGCGGCAGCCGGTCGGGGTCCTCGGTGTAGCGCAGCCGGTCGGCGACCATGCCGGAGGGCACGATGACGGCGCTGAACTCCTTGAGCGTGAACTCGTCGACGTCCTCGAAGGACTCGTCGACCGTGAAGGGCATCCGGTGCTCGTGCCCGGTGAAGGTCATGGAGTCCTCGCCCCACAGGCGGGACAGGAAGTGGACCTCCGCGCCCTCCTCGGGGAAGCGGTGCCGGTAGTAGAGGATCTCGGGTTCGTAGAAGTCGCTCTCCATCAGTACGGCGATCTTGTGCCCCGTGAGTCGCACGGCTGCTTACCGTCCCTTCCCCCGTCCGGTGACCAGATCGATCAGGAACGGGCCGCGGTGCGCCAGCATCTCGGCGACCGCCGAGGCCGCCTGGCCCGTCTTCTCCACGCGCAGCGCGGGCACTCCCAGGGACTTCGACAGGGCCGCGAAGTCGATCGCGGGCCGCCCCAGGTCGAAGATCTCCGGGTGGTCGTGCGCGGGGATGCCCTGCTCCCGCCAGTACTGCTCGATGTTGTCCTCAAGGAGCTTGTAGCTGCTGTTGTTGCAGATGACGAACTTGGCGCCGATGTCGTGCCGGGAGGCCGTCCACAGCGCCTGGAAGGTGTACATGCTGCCGCCGTCGCCGGTGAAGCCGACGACCGTGCGCTCCGGGTGGGCGAGCTGGGCGCCCAGCGCGCCGGGGATGCCGACGCCGAGGGAGCCGCCGCGGGTCTGGTGCCAGTGGCCGGGCTCGGTCGGCGGCAGCGGGGCGAACAGGTCGGGGCCCGCGGTCAGGGCCTCGTCGAACAGGACGGCGTCGTCGGGGAGGCGGGCGGCGAGTTCCTCCGCGAAGGCGATGTGCGGCAGGTCGTTGGCCTCGGCGTGTTCCCGGCCGCGCCGTACGGCGGCGGCGCGGGCCTCGGCGCGTGCGGCGGCCCCGCGGCGCAGCCGGTCGTCGGCGGCGGTGCGCCGCTCGCCGGTCATCCGCGCCGCGAGGGCGTCGGCGAGCAGCCCCAGGGAGCGCTTGGGGTCGGCGACCAGGCCGAGGTCGACGGGGAAGTTCTTGGCGATGGCGTCGGTGTCCAGGTCGATGTGCACGACCGGGACACCGTCGCCGAAGACGCCCTCCAGGGCCGGGAAGACCTCCGGCAGGGCGTAGGTGCCGCACAGCAGCACGGCGTCCGCGGCGCCGGTGACCCGGCGGCTGCTCTCCCCGAACATGTGGCCCAGCTGGCCCGCGTACGCCGGGTGCTCGACGGACAGGTTGACCTCGGCCCAGTCGGCGCCCCACACCTCGGCGCCCCACACCTCGGCGAGCCGGGCGAGTTCGGGCTGCGCGCCGGCGAAGTGGACGCCGTCGCCCACGATGACGAGGGGGTTGCGGGCGTCGGACAGCAGGTCCGCGGCGCGGTCGAGGGCGGCCGGGTCTGGGGCGGAGGCGGTGTCGGGGTACGACACCGGCACCGCCTCCTCGCTGGTGGGCTGGTCCATGACGTCGGCGGGGAGGACGACGAGGACCGGCCCGTAGGGCGGGGTGCCCGCGACCTTGAAGGCGCGGCGCAGCACCCGCAGGGTGGAGTCCGGGTCGACGACCCGGGTGGCCCACTTGGTCACCGGTTCCGCCATCGCGACCAGGTCGGCGTACATCTGTGCCTGCATCGCGTCGTAGCGCAGTCCGGACTCGCCGACCACGACGACGAGCGGGGCGTGCCCGCGCATGGCCTGGTAGAGCATCCCGACGCCGTTGCCGAGGCCCACGCCGGAGTGCAGTTGGACGACGGCGGGCTGGCGGGTGGCCCGCGCGTAGCCGTCCGCCATGCCGACGGCGACGGACTCGTGCAGGGTGAGCTGGTAGTCGATCTCGGGGTGGTGGCGCAGCTCGTCGAGGAAGCCCTGTTCGACGGTGCCGGGGTTGCCGAACATGTACCGGACCCCGGCGGCCGTCAGCTGCTCCAGGAACGCCGCGCGTGCGGGCCTGCTGTCCATGTGGCCGGTTCCTCTCGTCGTCCGGTGCCGGTCAGCCCTGCGCGGTGGGGGTGAAGCCCCACTGCCGCAGGCCGTGGTCGAGGACCTCGACGGTCTTCTGGCCGGTCAGGTAGGAGTCGGGGGTGGAGCGGCCGGTGATGAACGGGTAGTCGACGATCACCGAGGTGACCTTGCCGAAGTTGCCGTGGTAGGCGCCGCCGGGGGCGGTGGCGTCGCGGAGGATGTACTCCAGCGGGTACGGCGGCGGGCCCATGTTGAAGTCGGTGCCGACGAAGCCGGTGCCGTCGAGGTAGTCGTACTCGATGCAGTGGCCGGTGACGTGCTTGCCGCGGATGATGCTCTCGCGCTCGCCCTGGTCGCGGGCGAAGGCCAGGCAGGTGACGCCGTAGCACTCGGCGGCGATGGGCCGGTCCAGGGCGTGGAACGCGAGGACCAGGTCGTGCACCCGCCAGTTGTTGGCGAGGTCCACGATGGGGCCGCTGCCGCCGACGATGAGCATGGCGTCGTAGCGGTCGGCGATCTGCTCCTGCACCTTCTCCAGGCGGGTGTTGTACGCCTCCCAGTCGCGGAGGAAGTACGGCTTGGAGCGGTAGGGGCGGTCGGGGAGCCAGGAGGACAGGTCGAGGGGGTGGTCGAGGCGGTCGGACGCCTCGACGGCCTTGACCTTCGCCGCCATCTCCGGGGTGGTCACGGAGCGGCCGAGCGGCGGGTCGATGTAGTCGGGGTCGTAGCTGGGCGGGAGGGCGAGGGGGCGCTTGCCGGTCGGCGTGGCGAACGTGCTGTGGTAGCCCGCCTTGTCGAAGGTCTCCAGCGGGCCGATGAGTTCCTCGCCCCAGTAGCCGTACTCGGACAGGATGATGAGGATGCGCCTGCTCATGGGGGTTCCTCTCGTTCGGCGTTCAATTCGGACACGCGAACTGCCGAACTCATGTCTAGTTTTCGGGGTTTGCCCGCTGCCAGGACGGGCGGGGGTGGCCGTCGCACATCCCGAAGTGGCAGAGCGCACTACGGCAAATCGCCGGACGACCTGGCCGGTCGTCCAGTGCCGGGCGGCGAGCGCGACCGGCGCGGTCAGGACGGCGCACAGGACGGCCGCCGTGAGGAAGACGGCCCCGGTGCGGCCCGCCTTGAGCTGCGGGGCGGCCAGCTCGACGGCGAGGCCGCCCGCCAGGACGCCGGAGGTCGCGAAGAGGGAGGCGGCGGTGGCCCGGCGGCCCGCGGGGAGCAGCCGCGGCACCCAGGTCTGGAGGGTGGTGTGGAGGAAGGTCCACGCCAGGCCCAGCAGGACGGCGGCGGCGGTGAGCGTCGGCGGGGACGTGCGGACGGCGCCCAGGAGCCCGGCGGCGGTGCCGCACAGGCCGCCCGCCGTGACCAGCGCGGCCGGTGACCGGGGCGCGCCCCAGCGCCGTACGGCGACGCTCCCGGCCAGCACGCTGGCGCCGTACGCCACGGCCACGGCGGTACCACCGCTCCCGTCGCCGTCCCCGGCCGCCGTGACGGCGAGGGCGGGCGCGAGGAGGGCGGGCAGCGCCAGCAGGACGGCGCCTTCCGCGGCGCCCAGGGCCAGGACGAGGGCGAGCCTGCGGCGTACGGAGGGGCGGGGGGCGGGGGTGGGACGACGGGGGGCGGGGGCGGGGGTGGTGATGGTGGCCGTGCGGTGCGCGGTGGCGGGAGCCGTGCGACGCGTGGTGGCGGAGGCGGCGGGGCCGAAGCCACGGCCGCCGTCGGCGGGGATAGGGCGTAGAGCGAGGGTGGGCTGGGGGCCGCCCGGCAAGGGCGGGGGCATGGCAGGGCCGCCGTCGGCGGGGGTGGGACGTAGAGCGACGGTGGAGTGGGGACCGCCCGGCGAGGGCAGGGGTGCGGCGGGCCCGCCGTCGGCGGGGGTGGGGTGCGGGGCGGGGGTGGGGTGGGGGCCGCCCGGCCGGGGTGGGGGTGTGGCCGGGGTGGGCCCCCGGGCCGGTCCAGGGGGCGTGGTGCGGGGAGTGAGGGGCTCGTGGGGGCCGCCCACCGGGGCCGGGGTGGTCGCGCGGGGGTGCGGGAGGGTCAGGGTGTGGGCCGCGCTGGCCGCCGTCAGGAGGGCGAGGGTGAGGAAGACCAGGCGCCAGCTGGTGAGGTGGGCGAGCGTGTCGGCGTACAGGGGCGCCGCCACGGCGGAGACCGCGGAGACGGCGAGGACGTCGGCGAAGCGGCGTTGGCGGGCCGGTGGGGTGCTGCCGGTCTCGTGGCAGTAGAGGGCGACGGCGGGCGTGACCGCGGCGAACGCGGCGCCGGTGAGGGCGCGCGCCGCCAGCCAGTCGGTGCCCGTGGCGCACAGCGCGCTGCCCGCGGAGCCCGTGGCGGCGAGGACGAGGCCGGTGCGCAGGACGCGCGCGGGCCCGTAGCGGTCGGCCGCGCGGCCCCACAGCGGCAGGGCGAGGCCGTGGCCGAGGGAGTACGCGCCGAGGGCCGCCGTGACCGTGTGGATGCCGGTGCCGAGCGCGGCGGCGAGCGTCACCAGCAGGGGCGCGGTGACGTGCCAGTCCGCGTTGGCCACCGCCGCCGCCCAGCGCAGGCTCCCGGGACAGCGGTCGTCCCCGGGGTGTCGTGGGGTGCGGGGCATGGTGATCTCTCGTGAGGACGCCCCCCGCTCGGGCGGGGGGCGTCCGGGGCCGGTTACCGGGAGCGGGTCAGAGGCGGAACAGGCCCGGGTCGGCGACGACGACGTCGAGGAGGACGGGGCCGTCGGCGGTCAGGGCGGAGCGCAGGGACTCGCGCAGACCGTCGGGGGTCTCCACGCGTTCGCCGCGCACCCCGAAGCCGCGGGCGAGCTGGGCCATGTCGACGCCGCTGAGGTCCCAGCCCTTCTGCCAGGACTTCTGGTCCTGGAGGTAGTACTTCAAGGAGAGGTAGCCGGAGTTGTCGGGGATGACGAAGGTGACCGGCAGCTGGTGCTGGGCCGCCGTCCACAGGGCGTGCAGCGTGTACTGCGCGGAGCCCTCGCCGACGACCACGACCGCGCGCCGGTCGGGGCGGGCCAGCGCGTAGCCGACGGCGCCCGCGAAGGGGAAGCCGAGGGCGCCGCTGGCGGTGGCGAAGTAGCCGTGGTCGGCGCCGAGCGGGATCTGCTCGTGGAAGTCGGCGCGGGCGATGGGCAGTTCCTCGAACAGGGCGGCGTTGTCCGGGAGTTCCTGGGACAGGATCTGGAACAGGTACGCCTGGCTGAGCGGTGTCGAGGGCTCCGGGACGGGGACGGGTTCGCGCACCGGGGCCAGGTCCACGCGCTCGCGCTGGTCGACCAGCGGGACCAGGCCCTTGACGACCGCGCCGGGCGGGGCGACGAAGCTGGCGTTGGCGAGGGTCGCGGCGGCGTCCTGCGGGTTGTCGGTGACGTGCAGGAAGCGCACGTCGCCGCGGAGCGTCGGGCGGGGTGTCTTGTCCAGGTCGGCCGGTGCGGTGGAGAACAGGTCCCACGCCGTGAACAGGGTGAACGCCGGGCCGCCGAGGACGACGACGACGTCGTGCTGGGCGCCGAGCCGCTCGTTGATCAGCTCGGGGATCGGCGGCAGCACCCCGGCGAACAGCGGGTGGTTCTCCGGGAACGCGCCGCGCGCCCACACCGGGGCGCCCCACACGCGCGCGTTGAGCTTCTCGGCGAGCGCGACGAGGTCGCCGCGGGCGCCCTGCGCGTCGACGGGGCCGCCCGCGACGATGCCGGGCCGCTCGGCGCCGTTGAGGGCGTCCGCGATGGTCCGCAGCGCCTGCGGGTCGGGGACGACGGCGGCGGTGACCTCGGGGACGCGGACCGGCTCGGGGTCGGCGGGGCGTACCCAGTCGTCCTCGGGGACGGCGACGAACACCGGTCCCTGCGGGGCCTGTTTGGCGATCTGGTACGCCTGTGCGATCAGCGCGGGCACGTCCTGCGGGCGGCCAGGCTCGCCGGCCCACTTGATGTACGGCTTGGGCAGCTGGGTGGCGTCCTTGGCGACCAGGAAGG
The DNA here is from genome assembly GCF_040635175.1 of Streptomyces sp. NPDC006997. Classification (NCBI taxonomy): domain Bacteria; kingdom Bacillati; phylum Actinomycetota; class Actinomycetes; order Kitasatosporales; family Streptomycetaceae; genus Streptomyces; species Streptomyces sp. NPDC006997. The sequence goes on along the minus strand of NZ_JBEYHH010000012.1, from coordinate 61,473 downwards.
GGTCGCCGAGGAGCATCTTGCGGGCCTGCTGCCCGCCGAGGATGACCATCGGCGTCTTCGCGGCGGCGGCGGTGTAGACGCTGCCCATGGCGTTGCCGAGGCCGGGGCCGCCGTTGATGAGGACGAGGGCGGGCTCGCCGGTGCCCTGGGCGTAGCCGTCGGCCATGCCGACGACGGACGCCTCCTGGAGGCCCATGACGAACCGGAACTCGTCCTCCGGCCAGTACTCGAACAGTTTCATCTCGGTGTGGCTGGGGTTGCTGAAGACGGTCGTCATGCCCAGCTGGCGCAAGACGTCGAGTGTCGCGTCCCGCACGGTGCGGGTGCTCGCCTCTTCGGTCATGGTGATCAGGCTCCCGGGGTCGGTTCGGTCGGTTCGAGGGCCGCCACCGCGCTGAAGAGGTGCTCGGGGTCGTAGCGTTCCTTGACCTTCAGCAGCCGTCCGGTGTTCGGGCCGAACGCGGCGATGGCGCGCTGGTACTCCTGCGGGGCGAGCAGGTTGGGGTAGCCGCCGGGCAGGGCGTGCGCCGCGAACGCGGCGGACACCTCGCGGGCCCAGCGCTGGTGCGGTGCGGCCGGCACGGTGGGCTCCCAGGCCGCGGCGATCTCGACGAGCAGGTGGTCCCGGCGCAGCGCGAAGGCGGTGTCCGGGGCGGGCACGCGGGCGGCGGCGCCGTGGAAGTGGTGCACGAACATGCCCGAGTACGGGGAGGTCGCGCCGGACGCCGCGTCGGCGATCAGGTCCACGGTGCGGTCGGTGAGGGCGGGCAGCCACTGGGTGCGCACCTCGTTGTGCCGTCCGTCGACGACGACCTGGTCGAACATGCCGAGGACCTCGGCGTACTCCTGCGGGCAGACGTCGCCGGCGAGCGGGGTGCCGAGCCGGTCGAAGCGGTCGACGACGTCCCGGCCCCGTGCGAGGTCGCCGGACCACACGGGCAGCAGGAAGACCAGGGGCCGCCCGTCGGGGCCGCCGAAGAAGCCGGTCATCACGGTGAGTTCGTCGGGCGCGGCGGCGACGATGTCGCGGTAGCCGCGCAGCACGCTGGTGGCGCGGTCGACGGGGAAGAGGAGCATTCCGGCGAGGACGGTGCTGACCGGGTGCAGTCGGCAGTGCAGTTCGGTGACGACGCCGAAGTTGCCGCCGCCGCCGCGCAGCGCCCAGTACAGCTCGGCGTGTTCGGTGGGGCTGGCGGTGACGGCGCGGCCGTCGGCGAGGACGACGCGGGCGGCGGCGAGGTTGTCCAGGGCGAGGCCGCAGCCTCCGTTGAGCAGCCCGTAGCCGCCCGCCAGGGTGACTCCGGCGAGGCCGACGGCCTTGACGGTGCCGGTGACGGGGGCGAGGCCGTAGGGGCGGGCCGCCGCCAGGACGTCACCGGCGCGGGCGCCGCCCTGGGCGACGGCGACGCCCGTGACCGGGTCGACGGTGACGGCGCGCAGCGCGGACAGGTCGATGACGAGGCCGTCGTGGGCGGTGCCGCGGCCCGCCCAGTCGTGGCCGCCGCCGCGTACGGCGAGCGGCAGGCCGTGGGTGCGGGCGGTGTCCACCGCCCGGCTGACGTCGGTTTCGTCGGCGGGGCGGGCGATGACCGCGGGGCGGGCGTCGACCGCGCCGTTCCACAGGCGGCGCGCGGTGTCGTAGGCGCTGTCGCCGGGGGCGAGGACGGCGCCCCGCAGCGCGCTCCGCAGCGTCCGCACGGCGGCGGACACGGAGCTGGTCGTTGAGGGTGCCATGGGTCCACCACTTTCCGTGTGGGGCGTCGGGCCGCCGCTACGCCTCGATCAGCTCGTAGCGGCCCGGCTGGACCGTCTCCAGGTCGACGGCGGCGAGGAACTCCTGGGTCTCGGGGGCGGCGAAGAACGCGGCGATGGTGGCCTCGGCCTCCTCGGGGCTGCGCCACTGGACGGTGACCAGGTACTCGCCGTCGGCGCTGCGGGCGGTGGAGCGGCTGACGAAGCCGGGGCGGGGCTCCATGTACGCCTTCTCCATGGTGCGGTTGACGTCCTGGAAGGCGGCGTCGTCGACGTCGGGGCGGAGCTTGAACCGGATGGTCTCCACGACGGTCATCTCGTGTGCCTCTCATCGAGGGTCGGGGGCTCAGGGCGTCAGGCGCACCTGGGCGGGCCGTAGCGGCCGGTTGAAGACGGGGGTGCCGGGTTCCTGGCGTCGGCCGCCCGCGCCCAGCGGGCCGGTCCGCACGGGGGCGAAGCCGAGCTCGTCCAGGAGCCGGACGACGAGGGTGGTGGCCTCGGGGTCGTCGCCCGCGACGAACAGCGCGGTGCGCTCGTCGTGCGGGGCGCCGGGGCGGCCGAGGTCGAGCAGGTACTTGTAGTTGAGCGTGTTGACCGCCTTGACGACGCGGGCGTCCGGCAGGTGGGCGGCGATCAGCTCCGAGGAGGTGGTGCGGCCGGACTCCAGGTCGGGGTGGAGCCCGTCGCGGAGCGGCATGTAGTTGGTGGTGTCGACGACGACCTTCCCGGCCAGCGCGGCCGGCGGCAGGCTCGGGTAGGCGCCGAACGGGGTGGCCAGCACCAGCAGCGGGTCGGCGAAGGCGCATGCCTCGGCGACGGTGCCCGCGCGGGCGTGCCCGCCGAGTTCGGTGACGAGCCCGGCGAGCGCCTCGGGGCCGCGCCGGTTGGCGAGGGTGACGTCGTGTCCGGCGGCGGTGAGCAGGCGGGCCATGGTGGCGCCGATCTCGCCGCTGCCGACGATGCCGATCCTCATGCGGGGTCCCTCTCCCTCAGCTGCCGGGGCGGTTGTAGGCGTACGACTCGTTGTGGTCGTCGTCGTCCGGGACGAACTCGGTGACGACGTCGACGGCCGCGTGGATGTTGACCATGCGGGCGCGGCCGGGGCCGAGGTTGGTGAACTTGTGCGGCATCCCGGCGGGGACGACGCAGATCTCGTCGGCGGTGGCGTCGAGCTTCTCGCCGCCCGCTTCCAGCCGTACGGTCCCGTCGACGATGACGAAGACCTCCTCGTACGGGTGGGTGTGGCGGGGCGGTCCGGCGTCGGGCGCGACGTCGACGATGAACGCGGAGACGCTCAGCCCGTCGTACTTGCTGGCGTTGAGGATGTGCGCGGCGGCCTCACCGTTGATCTGCACGGTGGGCAGGTCGCTCTTGGCGATGACCTGAAGGCCGGTCATGAGGGGTCCTTTCGGGCGGGGCCGCGCCGAGGGCGGGCCCCGCCGGTCCGGTCAGGTGGTGGTCGACGGGGCCGCCACGGAGTCGGGCGCCGGGGTCGGCGGCGTCGGGTCGGCCGGGGGCCGCAGGCGCTGGGCGGCCCAGGTGGCGGGCAGGGCGGCCAGGATGATGATCAGCGCCACGACGACCACCGAGTCGGCGCCGTGGGTCTCCACCGACCAGCCGCCCAGGGCCGCTCCCCCGGCGATGCCCGCGTTGACGGCGGAGGCGCCCAGGGTGGCGGCGAGGTCGCCGCCGGGTCCGGCGAGAGTGATCACCCGCAGCAGGAAGGAGGGGACGAGGCCGAAGCCGACCAGGCCCCACACCGCCAGCACCAGCGCGGTGAGCACCGGGTTCTCGCCGACGAAGTACAGCGCCGTCAGGCAGAGCGCCAGGACGACGTTGGCGACGACGATGGTCCGGGCGGCGCCGCTGTCGGCGAACCGTCCGCCGCCGAACACGCCGATGGCGCTGGCGACGCCGTAGACGAGCAGGAAGGCGCTGACGGCGCCGCCCTCGATGCCGGTGACGTCTTCGAGGTAGGACGCCAGGTAGGTGAAGGCCGCGAACTGGCCGCCCATCAGCAGCAGTCCGAGGCTGAGCTGGCCGAGCACCCGGGGGGCGAAGGCGTAGCGGGCCTGGGAGCCGAGGTGGGTGGGTCCGGTGGCGGCGACCCGTGGGACCAGGACGAGGGTGGCGACCAGCGCCACGGCGGTGATGCCGACGATGCCGTAGAAGGTGGCCTGCCAGCCGAGGCCCTGCCCGACCAGGGTGCCCAGCGGCACCCCGATCACGGTGGACACGGCGACGCCGCCGAAGACCATGGCGACGGCCCGGCCCTGCTGTCCGGCCGCCACCAGTTGCGCGGCCATCACCGAGGCGACCCCGATGAACAGCCCGTGGACGGCGCCGGAGACGACGCGCGCCACCAGCAGCACCGCGTAGGCGGCGGTGACGGCGGCGAGCAGGTTGGCGACCAGGAACACCACGAGCGCGGACCACAGCAGCAGGTGGCGGCCGAGCCGGATGGTGGCCGCGGTCAGCAGCGGACCGCCCAGGCAGATGCCGAGGGCGTACGCCGTGACCAGCAGCCCGGCGGTGCCGACGGAGACGTCGATGTCCTCGGCGATGAGGTTGAGGATGCCGACGATCACGAGTTCCGCCGTACCCATGACGAACGCGCCCAGGGCCAGGGTTCCCAGAGCGAACCCGGTACGGGGTCCGCTGCGCTCGGACTGCGCGGGGGATGTCACATGAACCACCTTCGCTAGCTGTTGTTCTCGTCCAGCTGCTGTCGTCAGCTGGTCTCGTCGCCGATGACCCAGTGCTCGCGGACCGCCATCCGGTGGATGTAGCGGGGTTCGACGAAGCGGGTGAGGTCATCGGTGGCCTGGGTGAACTCGGCCGACGCCGCGGCCGTCTCCAGCGCCTGGAGGCTGTCGAAGGACAGCAGGTAGGCGGCGTCGAGGAGGGACTCGCCGACGGCGTAGGCGCCGTCGCGGGTGAAGCACTGGAGGTAGCGGCGCAGTCCGGGCACCTTCAGCATCAGCTCGGCGTGCGCGCCGAGGCTGCGCTCGCGGAACTCCTCGACCGTGGTGCCGTTGGCGCGCTTGGCGAGCAGCACCAGCTTGACGCCGTCGGCGGGGGCCGGGTGGTCGCCCGCGCGCAGGACGTGGGCGTCGGTGTCGAGGACGACGGTGCGCCAGAAGGCGGCCCACTTCGGCTCGTCGAGCCGGGCGCCCTCCAGGAACTCGGGGGTCTGGAGGGAGGCGAGCTGCTCCTCCTCGTTCTCCAGCCAGATCTCGGCGATGCCGCTCCACAGCGGGTCGTCGGGTTCCGGGCCGAAGGGGATGCGGGTGTCGATGAGGTACTTCCTGATCTGCGGGATCTTGCTGGCGTACCGCACCGCGTGGACGTCCACCCAGTAGTCCTGGAACTCCTTCTCGGTCATTCCGGGCTTGGGGTGGGCGAAGATCAACTGATGGATCACGGCTGCCTCCCAGGGGGCGCTCGGTGTTGCTCGGGGTCGCTGGGCGTCGCGGGGGGGTCAGACCTTGTACGCCTTCTTGACGTCCTCGGCGAAGCCGAGGTAGTCGCGCAGCGGCCAGACCTCCTCGAACTCCAGGTACTCGCGCATCGGCAGGCGGCCGAGCGCGGTGCGGTCCAGCTCCTCGGCGCTCGGGGACTCGATGATCCCGATCACCCGCTTCTGCGCGGCGACCTTCCACAGGCCGACGGCGAAGCCGGAGTCGAGGGTCTCCTGCGCGTGTTCGGCCTCCTCGCGCTCCAGCTCCCACAGCTCGTCCAGGGTGATCCGGCCCTCGTGGTTCCAGCGCATCTGTACGTAGAACAGCATCGGGACTCCTTGGGGGTGCGGGTCAGGCCGCGGCGAGCGACGCGATCCGCTCGGTGATCGGGTCGTCGGTGCCGAACACCTCGACGGCCAGGTCCAGCGGCGTCTTGCCGTCGTGGCCGACCAGGTCGAGCCGGGCACCGGCGTTGAGCAGGGCCGTCACACAGTCCGCGTAGCCGTGCCACAGCGCGTCGTGCAGCGGCGTGTAGCCGTTGGTGGCGCCCTGGAAGTCCAGGTCGATGTCGTCGTGGGCGACCAGGTCGGCGGTGATGTCGGCGTGGCCGTTGTAGACGGCCTTGTGCAGCGGCACGGCGCCGAAGCAGGGCTCGACGGCGTTGATGTCGGCGCCCTCGGCCAGCAGCAGCCGGACGATCTCGCCGTGGCCGTCGCGGGCGGCGACCAGCAGCGGGGTGTGGGCGTCGTTGAAGCCGTTGAGCATCGGGTAGCGGGCGTCGACCTCGGCGCCGGCGGCGAGCAGCTCGCGGACCTGGTCGGTGTCCCCGGCGGAGACGGCGGCCATCAGCGGCTGGGCGGCGACGGTGGCGCTGTCGCGTGCGCGGCGCTCGTTCAGCAGCCGTTCGGCGCGCAGCAGCTTGTCCTTGCCGAAGGTGTTGACGTTCAGCTCGTACGCGAAGTGCTCCTCCAGGGAGAAGCCGTAGTGCGTGTGGAGCTTGAGTCCGGCGCCCTGGGCGAGCAGGTACTCCACCAGGTCCGGGTACTTGTACCAGAGGGCGTCCATCAGCGGGGTGTGCCCGGTGGTGGGGGCGACGGCGTCCACGAACGCCCCGGCCTCCACGAGCTGCCGGGTGACGTCGAGGTCGCCGCCCTGGCACGCCTTGTGCAGCGCCGTCGCCCCGGCCCGGCTGTCGGCGGTGTGCACGTCGGCGCCCGCGGCGATCAGCGCGCCGGTGGTGGTGGGGTCGGCCTGGCCGGCGGCGATCATCAGCACGGTGAGTCCGGAGTCGGTCTCCCGGGCGCTGGGGTCGGCACCGGCGGCGAGCAGCCGCTCCACCTCGTCGGTCTTGCGGGCGCGGACGGCGGCGATCAGTTCGGCGCTCATACGGCGGCCCCGGCGGGCGGGGCGTCGCCGCGCAGGGCGCGGATGATCTGGGAGGGGTCGGTGTGCGACTCCCAGCGGACGATGCGGCCGTCCCGCACGGTCAGCCAGTGGGTGAAGATGATCTCGAAGTCGATGCCGGTCTCCTTCACCCGGGAGATCTCGTGGATGATCCCGGCGGCGCGCTCGCCCTCCACGACGAGGTCGAGCAGCTCCTCGGAGACCACCTCGCACTGCCCGGCGAAGACCTGGACGCTCTCGGCGACCTCCTCGCTGGTGTGCAGGGTGCCGATCCACTTCATGTCGTCGTTGTAGCCGGGCACGGGGCGGTAGTTGATCCACTCCACGTCGTCGGCGAGGAGCCCGAGCGCGGTGCCGAAGTCGCCGCCGGTCAGGGCGGCGAACCAGCGTTTGGCAACGTCCCGGGTCTGCTCGGTCGCTTCACTCATGTCGTCTCCTTCTGGCCGTCCGAAACGGTCATGATCTGCTGGTTGCCGTCCGCCCACAGGGCCGTCATCAGCACTCCGGAGATCCGCCAGCCGGAGGCGGCGCGGGCCAGGTCGAAGCGGTAGCGGCCCCCGAGCGTCCAGGTCTCGGAGCCGTACGGGTTGGGCAGCAGGTGGGTGGCCTGGAAGTGCGCGGTGAGCACCGCGGTGTCGCCGTCCACCTCGGCGATCTGGTTGCCGATCATGTGCTGGGTGGCCTTGAGGTGCCCGAGTCCGGCGGCCCAGTCGGCGATGACGCGGTCCGCGGTGCGGGTGACCGGCGTGCCGCCGAAGAGGCTGGTGTAGTCCAGGGTCACCTTCTCGGCCAGTACGGCGGGGAGGGCGTCCCACTGCCGCAGGTCGACGTGCCACAGCATCCTGGTGCAGGTCTCGATGACGTCGAGACGGTCTTCCGCGGAACTCATGGGCGACTCCGTCGGTCTGGTGCGGGCCGGTTGGGTCCGCCACGACGCTAACGACGCGCCCGAGCGGGGTCGCCGACCGCACGGGGCGCCCTCCCCCAACTGTGCGAGGTCGGCCCGGGTACTACGTCAGTTCACGGGCCCGGGGCGGTTCAGACGGCCTTCAGGAAGCCGCCGTCGACGACGTACTCGGAGCCGTTGGCGTTGGGTGCCTTGCGGGCGGCGAGGAACGCCACGACCGCGGCGACCTCCTGGGCGGTGGTGTTCTGGCCGGTGGAGCTGCCGAGGAGTTCGGGCACCTGGCCGATCACGTCGTCCTTGGCGAGCCCGGTCTGCGCGGCCAGGATGTCGGCGATGCCGCCGGGGCCGGTCCAGGCGTCGGTCATCACCGGTCCGGCGGCGACCGTGTTGACGCGGACGCCCCGCGGGCCGAACTCCTCGGCGAGGGACTTGCCGAGGTTGAGCAGGGCCGCCTTGGCGGCGGAGTAGTCGACGACGACGGGGACGGGGACGTGGGCGTTGGTGGAGCCCAGGTTCACGATGGAGCCCTGCCGTTCGATGATGCTGGGCAGGGCGGCGCGGGTGGTGCGGACGGTGGTGAGGAGGTTCATGTTGAGCGCCTCAAGCCAGCCGTCGTCGTCGACGGAGAGGAAGCCCTTCGGGCGGGTGTACGGGAAACCTAAGTTGTTGACCAGGATGTCGATGCCGCCTAACTCGGTGAGGGCGTAGTCGACGAGTTCGGCGGGGCCGTCGGCGGTGGCGAGGTCGACGGAGAGGGCGTACGGCGTGGTCTGGCGCAGCGCGGTGCTGACGGTGCGGGCGCCGCCGACGACGCGGGCGCCCTCGTGGGTGAGGGTCCTGGCGATCTCCAGGCCGATGCCGCGGCTGGCGCCGGTGATCAGTGCGGTCCTGCCTTCGAGGTTCAGTTCCATGAGGTGCTCCCCTGGGTGATGCGCGCTGGTCGCGCGGTTGCGGGGAACGTAACGAGGGGGGCGGTGGTCGCCGGGCGGGCCCCGGGGGGTGGCCCGTACTGCGTCACTTGATTACTCAATCGCCTAGCTTCGGTGGCTGAACTGTCATGGATCACTTGACGCAGTGTCATCCAGCGTCTGACAGAGTGCCGGGGCGGGGTCGGACGGGCTGCCTGGGCGGTGCGGCGGGTGGGAAAGGTGGGATCCACTTCGCGAACGACCCCCGAGGAGGGACCCATGACGAGCGGTGACGGCGGCTTCGGCCGTCTGACGGCATCCGGTGACGAGGACGACGGATGGGGCCTGGTCGGCGACGAGTAACGGCCCGACGATGGAGCGGCGCAAGAGTCTCAGGCTCGGTGCGGTCTTCCCGCACCTGGAGATCGGCGCGGACCCCGGCGCCGTGCGCGCCTGGGCGCAGGCGGTGGAGGAGGCGGGCTTCGACCACGTCGTCGCCTTCGACCACGTGCTGGGCGCGGGCACGGCGGCGCGGCCCGGCTGGCACGGCTACACCCACGAGCACCTCTTCCACGAGGTGTTCGTCCTGTTCGGGTATCTGGCGGGGGTGACCCGCACGCTGGAGCTGGCCACCGGGGTGCTGGTGCTGCCGCAGCGGCAGACCGCGCTGGTGGCCAAGCAGGCCGCCGAGGTGGACGTGCTCAGCGGGGGCCGGCTGCGGCTCGGGGTGGGGGTGGGCTGGAACAAGGTGGAGTACGACGCGCTGGGCGCGAACTTCCACGACCGGGGGGCGCGCAGCGCCGAACAGGTGCGGCTGCTGCGGCGGTTGTGGGCGGAGCCCACGGTCACCTTCGACGGACGCTGGCACCGGGTGGACGACGCGGGGATCCTGCCGCGGCCGGTGCGCGGGCGGATCCCGGTGTGGTTCGGCGGCAACGCCGAGCCGGTGCTGCGGCGCGCCGGGGAGCTGGGCGACGGGTGGCTGCCGTACCGGGCGCCGGACGAGACGGCGCGGGCGATGGTGGGGCGGGTCCGCTCCTACGCCCTCCAGGCCGGACGGGACCCCGCCGACCTCGGGTTCGAGGCGCGCCTGGTGCTGTCCCAGGTCCCCGAGGCGAGATGGCCGGACTTCGTCGCCGGGTGGCGCGACCTGGGGGCGACGCACCTGTCCCTGAGCACCATGGGCATGGGCCTCGCCACGGCCGACGAACACACCCGGATGCTGAGCACCACCCTCCGCGACCTCACCCCGGTGGCCCGCGAATGACCTCCGGTCCCTCGCCCGCCCCCACCCGAGGCCCCCTCTCCCCCGAGGCGGGCCTCCGCCGCGCCCGACGGCTGCCCACCCCGGGCGGCGACCGTGTGCGGCGCGGGCGGGAACACCGGGCGGAGAGGGGCGGCGTCCGCGCGCGGCCGCCGGCAACGCGCGGCGCGCAGCGGCGGCGGCCCCCGCACGGACGGCTTCGGGCGGCGCGCGGCACGTACGGGCGGTTCCGGTCCCCCACCGCGCGGCCGTCGGCTGCGCGCAGCGCGTACGGGAGTGCCCCGCCGGGCGGCCATACGGGAGTGCCCCGCCGGGCGGCCGAGGGCCGCGCGCAGCGCGTGCGGGCGGCCTCGGGCGGCAGGTTCGGGTCCCCCGCGGTCGCGGGCCCGGCCCGGCAGGGGCTAGCGGCCGTACTCCTCGGCGAGGAAGCGGATGGCCTGGTCGGTGAAGACGCGCATCTCGCGGGTGAGGTTCTTGCCGCGGCGCCAGGCGAGCTGGGTGAAGACCTCGAAGGGGATCTCCCAGTCCAGCCGGACCAGCAGGCCCGCGTCCAGAGTGTCCTGGACGCACGCCGTGGGCAGCAGGGAGATGCCGAGGCCCGCGGCCACCCCGCGTTTGATGGACTCGATCGTGCCGAACTCCAGGAACGGCAGCGCCTCACCCGTGCCGTCGTTCAGTTCGGCCTCGAACAGCTCCCGGTAGGCGCAGCCCGCCTCGGCGGAGATGACCTGGGTACGGCGGAGCTCCTCGGTGGTGATCTTGGCGACCCTGGTGAGGGGGTGGTCGGGGGCGGCGACGACGGTGAGCGGTTCGGAGCCGAGTACCTCCGTCTGGACGCCCGGGTGCCGGGTCTCCGCCTCCATCAGGAACCCCATGTCGAACATGCCCTGGCGCAGCGCGTGGCAGGTTTCCGCGCACAGGCTGGGCCGCAGCACGATGTGCAGGGCGGGGTAGCGGTGGTGGAAGAACTCCAGCAGCGGCGGCATCCGGTAGGAGGTGATGGACTCCATCGAACCGATGGTGAGGACGCCGGAGGGCTCGGCGGAGCCGACGGTGGCGCCGCGCGCCTCCCCGGCGAGGGTCAGCATCTGCTCGGCGTACGGCAGCAGCCGCTGTCCCGCCTCGGTGAGCTGGATGCGGCCGCCCAGACGGTCGAAGAGGTCCACGCCGAGCGACATCTCCAGCCCCTTGATCTGACTGGTGACGCTGGACTGCGCGTACTTCAGCTCCGTGGCCGCCTTCGAGAAGCTGAGCAGCGTCGCCACCTTGTGGAACGCCGCCAACTGCCTGATGTCCATGGCTTCTCCCTGTATCGGCAGTCACTGGATGAGCGCGATGTGCTTGGTCCGTTCAGCGAAGCACCGACAAGCCGTCCCGCGCCATGCGCGCCCGCTGTCCCCTTACGGACAGGAGGCGTCACCTAGCGGCCAGACGTACCGGAATCCGGGCTGAATTCGGCGTCGGAAAGCACTCCCTGACGGCCGATTATCAAGCCCGCCTGAAAACGGCTCACGGCACCCATTTCCTCCATGATCGCGGAAATGTGGCGGCGGCAGGTGCGGGTCGCCATGCCCAGGCGGCGGGCGATGACCTCGTCCTTGAGGCCGAGCGCCATGAGGCGGATGACGGACAGCCGGGTCTCCTCCGCGAGGTGCTGGTACTCGGCCGTCTGGTGGTCCGTCTCGAAGGGGCGGCCGACCTGCCACACCGACTCGAAGGCGCGGCGCAGGTAGCCCACCACCGTCGGCTCGGTGACGACGGCCGCGCCGGGCGGACCGCTGTCCGGGCGTTCCTTGGGGATGAAGGCGACCTTCCGGTCGTAGATGATCAGGCGCTCGGAGAGTTCGTCGACGGTGCGCACCTCGGCGCCGCGGCGGGTGATCTCCTGCACGTAGGTGCGGGTGGCGAGGCTGGTGCGGGCGGTGTGCTGGTAGAGGGTGCGCACCCTGACGCCGCGGCGCAGCAGTTCGAGGGTGTGCTCCCGGTCGGCATCCAGCAGTTCGGGGGGCCGACCGCCGCCGGACTGGAGGCTGAGGCGTTCCTCGGCGCAGTCGTAGCGGGCGCGGTCGATCTGGCGGCGCACCTCGTCGACGTCGTCGACGACGGTGATGGGGCCGTCGAGGGCCGGGGCGCGGTGCCGGGCGCGGTACTCCGCGGCGAGGGCGCGCAGTTCCTGGTGGATGCGGGCGATCTCCCGGCGGCGCTGGGCGATCGCCACCTCCAGCGGGCTGACCAGTTCCGCCTCCGCGACCTCCGGGTCGAGCGGGACCACGGGGCGGCCCGCCGTGCCGGGGGTGAGCAGCCGCAGTTCCTGGAGTGCCTTGCGGGCCCGCGCGACCCGCTCGGGGTCGGCGCCGAGGGCTGCGGCGATGTCGGCGTCCGTGAAATGCCCGTCGCGCAGGGCTATTTCGTACGCGGACACCGCGATCTCGTCCAGCAGAGGAATCTCGTGAGTCAATTCCTCACCTCAAACCCGTCAGTTCACTTCCGTTCGGCGGCTTGTCGTGGTGCGGTCGGGTCAGTTTAGGCCAGCCGCGCCGGGCGGAACTCCGGATGCGCGGTCGGGGGCTTCATTGCGTGCAGTACGGGTGCGGCGCGCGCTCAGTAGTGGACCCGGCGGTCGCCGGGGGTGGCCCGGTAGCGCACCGGCCACAGGGTGCGGCGGATGTAGGTGCGCTGGAGCCAGCGGTCGGTGCCGTCGTAGCGGGCGCGGAAGGTGGACCTGCCGTGCACGCCCTTGCGGTTGTTGATGAGCAGGGCCTCCCCGGGGCGCAGCCGTACCGCGTCGGCGGTGTCCCGGCAGGCCTCCTGGAGCGCGGTGAGGGCGGCCTCGGCGCCGCGGGTCAGCGGGCGGGTGCCGTTGGCGGAGACGGCGATCTCCGGGAAGCGGGCGGCGCCGCTGATGACGGGCACCGGTTCGCTGAGCACCTCGGTGCCGTGCGCCTGGGTGTAGCTGCCGGGCGCGTTGAGCCGGTACAGCGGGCTGCGCAGGGTCTCGACGACCGGTTCGGGCAGGTGGCGGCAGAGGTCGCGGGCGTCGGCGTAGTAGGTGACGGCGTCGTCGTCCGGGGCGCCGCGCAGGCAGTTGAGGACGAGGAAGTCGGGGTTGGCGAGGTCGTAGCGGCCGATGGTGTCGTAGGTGATGTCGCTGTGGAAGTTGAGGAACACCGCGGAGCCCTGGTTGGTCTGGGCGCGGGCGCCGCGCTGGACCGGGACGACGTCGTGGACGAGGCGGCCGTCCTTCTCGGTGAGGACGCCGATGGGTTCGCCGAGCAGACCGGTGAGCCCCAGCAGGACGCCCTCGGCGACGTGGCCGTGTTTGCCGGGGGCGGGGCCGCCGTGCGCGGGGGTGGGCGGCAGGTCGTCGTCGAGGGGGAGGTTGCGCACCCGCATCAGGCCGGGGGTGTCGTTGTGGCGGCCGAAGTCCATGATGTCCTTCAGCAGGTCGGTGGGGAGCGCGGCGAAGACCTGGTGGAGGCGGGCCAGCGCCCGGTCGATGTCCTCGGTGGGGTCGGGCAGCGGACGCAGGGCGGCGCCGATGGTGTCGCGGACGGCGTCGGGCAGGGCGAGGTCGGCGAACGTCACGGTCACACTCCGGCGTAGGAGGGCTGGGGGCGGGCGCGGTCCGCGTCCGGCGGGTCGAGCTTGTCGTGCAGGTTCTGGGCCAGGTGCAGGGCGTCCTCGCCGCTCTCGGCGATGTGCGTGGTCACCTTGGAGCCGCGGATGTGGGCCACGGGCACGCCGACGTAGGAGCCGGGTTTGAGGTTCTGGCGGCGCTGGACGGCATCCAGGTCGACGAAGCCGCCGACGACGGCCACCCAGGGTTTCTCGGTGAGCCGTACGGTGTCGATGCCGGCGGCGTGGAAGACGCCGTGCGCGCAGTCGGCGATGTCGTCGGAGTCGTAGCCGAGGACGACGGAGCGCTGGTTGAAGACGACCGCCGCCACCTGGGCGCCCGCGCGGCTGATGCACGTACCCCGGGAGAACGGGGCCCGGTTGTAGCGGCAGACGATCTCGATGCCGTGCCGCAGGGCGAGCTGGACGGCCCTGCGGTGCAGCACCTTGGCGCCGTACAGGGACATCAGGGCGGCCATGTTGAAGGAGACGTCGGGGAGCAGCCGGGCGCCGCGCACCAGGTGCGGGTCGGAGGTGTAGATGCCGTCGACGTCGGAGTGGATCTCGCAGGCGGTGGCGCCGACGGCACGGGCGACGGCGATCGCGGACAGGTCGGAGCTGTTCTTGCCGAGCCAGGTGGGCCGTCCCTGGGCGTCCACGGCCTGGCCGCCGGGGACGACGACGACCTCGTACTCGCCGAGGGTGCGGCTGAGCGGGCCGGGGTCGGTCTCGATGACCCGGGCCCACAGGAACGACGAGTTGGTGGTCAGGCCGATCTGGTGGCCGGCGAGCACGGTCGCGGTGCGGCCCCTGCGGTGCAGGGCGGTGGCGAGCAGGTGGGCGCTGACCAGGTCGGCGGTGGCGAGCATCCCCGCGGAGGTGGCGTCCTCGGGGTGCGCGTTGACCTCGTGCAGGCGTCCGCGCATCGTCTCGGTCTCGCCCTGCATGGCGCTGACCACCACGGCGAGCCGCCGCCCCTCGCGTTCGAGGCGCTCTTCCAGCCCGGCGGCGAGCTGGTCGTAGGCGGCGTGGCTGCGGAAGGTGGAGCCGCCGAACTTCAGTACGGCGGGGGTGTCGGTCGCGCCCAGTGGGGTGGTGCGGGCCGCGTGGGTCACAGCAACTCCCGTTCGAGGATGTTCTCGGCGATCCGGATGGCGTGGGGCGCGGCCCCGACGCGCGGGCTGTCGGCGACCAGCCAGAGCCGCGGACCGCGCGACGGGCGCACGGCGGCGGGGACACGGTCACCCGCGTCCCGTCGGGTGGTGCGGGCCGCGTGGGTCACAGCAACTCCCGTTCGAGGATGTTCTCGGCGATCTGGACGGCGTTGAGCGCGGCCCCGATGCGGAGGTTGTCGGCGACCAGCCAGAGCCAGAAGCCGCGCGGGTTGTGGGGGGCGACGCGGATGCGGCCGACGTGTACGTGGTCGGGGTCGCCCGCGGTCAGCGGGGTGGGGAAGCCGCCGGGGGCGTGCCGGTCGTGGACGGTGACCTCGGGCAGGGCGGCGAACCGTTCGACCAGTTCGGCGCGGTCGACGGGCGCGGCGGCCTCCACCCACACCGCCTCGGAGTGGCTGTTGACGACGGGGACGCGGACGCAGGTGGTGGTGACGTCGAGGTGGGGCAGGTCGAGGATCTTGCGGGACTCCTGGAGCATCTTCTGCTCCTCCAGGGTGAACCCGGTGTCCAGCAGCCGGTCGATGAACGGGACGACGTTGAAGGCGAGCGCCGGGGTGAAGCGGTCGGAGGGCAGTTCGGCGTCGGGGTCGCGGAGCGCGAGTTCGCTGCCCTCCTGGAGTTCCTCGATGCCGTGCTGGCCCTGCCCGGACGCGGCCTGGTAGGTGCTGACGACGACCTGCCGGACGCCCCAGCGTTCCTCGACGGTGCCGAGCAGGCGGACCAGCGGGATGGTGGAGCAGTTGGGGTTGGCGATGATGCCGCTGACCGGGCGTCCGGTCACGGCGTCCGCGTTGACCTGCGGGACGACCAGCGGGGTGTCGGGGTCCATGCGGAAGGCGTTGGTGTTGTCGATGACGAGGGCGCCCTGCGCGGCGGCCTTCGGCGCCCACTGCTGGCTGACGGACGTCCCGGCGGAGAAGAACGCCAGGTCGGTGTCGGAGAAGTCGAACTCCGCGAGGTCCTCCACGGTGCGGGTGAGGCCGTCGACGTCCATCACCCGGCCCGCCGAGCGCGCGGACGCGGCGAGCCGGATGTCCCGGTGGCGCAGTCCGCGGCTCTCGATGAGTTCGATCAGGGTGTGGCCGACGGCTCCGGTGGCGCCGACGAGGGCGAGGCGTGGCGCGGTGGGGTCGCTGACGTGGGTCATCGGTTCTCTCCGATCCGGGTGAGCGCGGGTGGCGCGTCGCCGGGTGGCGTACGGCGCTTGGTGCCGGGCAGCAGCGGCCAGCCGAGGTTCACCCCGAGTCCGGCCACCACGATCAGCGGGATGCCGAGGGCCTGGAGCGCGGTGATGCGGTGTCCGTAGACCAGCAGGTCGACGAGGATGGCGACGGCCGGGTAGACGAAGGACAGCACCGCGATCCTGGCGGTGGGCAGCTTCTGGTACGAGGCGTACAGCAGGATGTAGAGCAGGCAGGTGTGGATCACGCCGAGGCCGACCAGCCAGCCCCAGTCGGCGCCGAGCCCGGCGCTCTCGCCGAGCGCGGTGAACGGCAGCAGCAGCGGGATGCCGACGCACACCTGGACGAGCGCGGTGAGTTCGGGCCGTACGGACCTCAGGTGCTGGGCGATGACGGTGGCGAAGGCGTACAGCAGCGCGGCGAGCAGCGCCTGGCCGACGCCGAGGAGGTAGCCGCCGCCGCCCGCGCCGTCGGCGGACGCGAGGTCGGCGACGAGCACCACCCCGGCGAAGGCCAGCAGGATCCACCCGGCCTGGTGGCGGGTGAGGCGTTCCTTGAACAGCAGCAGCCCGAGCAGGACGACGTAGAACGGCTGGGTGTGGTAGACGACCGTGGCCACCGAGATCGACGTCCTGCTGTACGAGCTGAACAGCAGGACCCAGTTGAGGACGATGCACACCCCGCCGAGGGCGGCCAGCGCGAAGGTGCGGCGGGTGAAGCGGTGCGGGGTGAGGAAGCCGCGCAGCAGGCAGTACGCGGCGAGCGCGACGGCGCCGAAGACGCACCGGTAGAAGACCACGTTGAAGCTGGACTGCCCCGATTCGATGACGAAGACGCCCAGGGTGCCCGACAGGACCATGGCCGCGGTGAGTTCGACGGCGCCTCTGGTCTGCCGCGTGGGGGTGGGGGTGGTCAAGGTCGGTACCTCGCCTTCGCGCTTCGGGGGTCAGTGCAGGGGTACGGCGTAGTGCAGTCCGCCTCGGGTCCACAGCTCGTTGGGGCCGCGGGGGACGTTCAGTCCGGAGGCGTGGCCGAGGTTGCGCTCGTACAGCTCGGCGTAGGTGCCGACGGCGGCCAGCACGCGGGCGGCCCAGTCGGCGTCGAGTCCGGCGGCGGGTCCGTGCTCTCCGGCCTGCCGGGCGACGGCGGCGCGGCCCCGGGGGCCGAGCCGGTGGCTCTCGTACTCGGCGGCGAACAGCAGTTGGAGCACCCAGCGGCAGATCCGGAACCAGCGCGGGTCGTCGTCGCGGACCACGGCGGCCATCGGTTCGCGGGAGATCTCGGTGGCGAGGACGCGGTGCGCGCCCGGGTCGGGCAGGCCGCGGCGGGCGCCCGCGAGGGCGACCTTGTCCAGGACGTAGGCGGCGCACTCCCCCGCCGTGTAGGCGGCCAGCGCCTCGCGCGGGTCGTCGAAGGGGACGGGCTCGACGGTGAGCCCCCGCGGCCCGTACCAGGCGGCCAGGTTGCCGGGGCTGGTGGAGCCCGCGTGGACGGCGAGCCGCTCCCCGGCGAGCTGGGCGGGGTCGTCGACGCCGGTGGCGGCGGGGACGAGGAAGCCCTCGCCGTCGTAGCAGGTGACCCCGGCGAACAGCAGGCCGTGCGCGGCCTCGCGGCCCATGGTCCAGCTGACGTTGCACACCGTCAGGTCGGCGTCCCCGGCGGCGAGCTGGGTGAGCCGGGCGGTGGGTCCGGTGGGCCGCCAGTCGACGGCCTCGGGGTCGGCGAGCACGGCGGCGGCGACGGCCCGCGCGACGTCGGCGTCCAGGCCGGTCCAGCGGCCGTCCGCGGCGCGCAGGGAGAGACCGGGCTGCCCCTGGGAGACCAGGGCGCGTACGGCGCCCCGCTCCCGCACCCCGGTGAGCGTGTCGGCGAGCAGCAGCCGGGCGGTCACACCGGGCTCCGCGGCAGGGTGCCGACGGTCTGTTCACGGTCGTAGCGGCGTTCGTTGAAGGCCAGCATCCCGGTGAGCCGGGCGGCGGTGACGGGGGCCGTGCGGAGCAGGTCGGCGCGGCGCACGGTGACGGGCATGGCGCCCGCGGCGGACCAGGCGAGCATCCCGCGGTCGTCGATGACGGCGCGCGCGGCGCCCGCGTTGTCGCGGTGCAGGCAGTACGGCACGTCGAGGACGCCGCGCGCGAACGCGGCGACGAGGGCGGCGCCGACGGTGCGGCCGAGAGCGAGGGTGGCGTCGAGCAGCCGCTCCGCCTCGGCGCGCAGTCCGGTGTCGGCGGTGGGCGGGCAGTGCGCCGTGGCGCAGTCGGCGGCGGCCTGCCCGGCGACGGAGTCCGCGAACTCCAGTGCCTCGGCGTTCTCCTCGATCCGCGGGATGCGGCGGGCCTCGGCGGGCGTCTTGACGATCAGCCGCTCGGTGCCGCTGTGCACGGCGAGCCGGGCGCTGTCCTCCAGGAGCCGGAACGAGCCGACGGGGGTGCGGGGGAAGACGCCCATGTAGGTGTAGAGGGTGAGGTGCCAGTCGACGCCGGTGAGGTGTTCGGCGGCGAGCGCGCGCAGCGCGGCGAGGGCTTCGAGGTCCTGGCCGAGGTGGATCTGCTGGGCGTAGCTGAGGGAGACCGAGCGCAGTCCGTGCTCGCGGAAGAACAGCGCTTCGAGGACGCTGAGCGCCACCAGCAGCGAGGGCGGGCAGAGCTGGCCGAGCATACAGCCGCCGAAGGTCTCCAGGTGCATGGGCCGGTCGGCGGCGGCGGCGAGTTCGCAGCAGCGCGCCCAGTTGTCGGCGGCCTCGGGCAGCGGCACGCGTCCGTAGGGCAGGCAGTACGACACCGGGCCGCCCTCGGTGGCGTCGACCCCGGCGTCCACCATGACCCGGAACAGTTCCAGCGGCAGCGGTGAGCCGTGCCGCACCTGCACGGGGAAGTCGGCGGCGGACACCTCGGCGAGGAGTGCGCGGACGGCGGTGGTGCCGTGCGCTTCGAGGGGGAAGCCGTTGAGTTCGGCGCCCTCCGCGAGGGCGCGGCGGGCGGAGCCGTAGTCGCCGACGCGCGTGTAGCTGTCGAGGGTGACGGTGCCGACGGTGGTGGCGCGGCAGTCGCGTACGGCGGTCAGCCCGGCCCGCATCCGGTCCAGGTCGCCGAAGCCCATCCGGGGCTGGACGACGAGCCGCCCGCGGGTGGCGGCGTCGCGGACGAACGCCGCGAACCGGGTCACCGGCCCGCTCCGGCCGGTATGCGGGGCGGCGGGGCCGTGGGCCGGGCGGTGGCCAGCGCGGTGAGGAACGCCCGGAAGTCGGCGACCATCCGCTCGGGCGTGTTCCCCCGGGACTCGGCGAAGACGGCGTCGAAGCCCGCCTCCAGCAGCTGCCGTCCGGTGCCGGGGTCCCCGGTGCCGCGCAGGCCCAGCTTGCCGCCGATCACCACGGGCAGGGTGGCGAGTTCGGGGTCGGCGCGCAGGGCGCGGATCAGCCGCAGTCCGTCCAGGCGGCCGTGGCCGTTGACGGTGCTGAGCACCAGCAGGTCGGGCCGGTCGGCGCCGCGGCAGGCGGCCATGACGGTGGCGTCGGGCGGGCAGACGCCGACGTTGGCGACCTCGTGCCCGGCCTCCTCCAGGAGCAGCTGTAGGAACACGAGGTTCCACATGTGCGCGTCGGAGGAGACGCTGGAAACCACGATACGCAGCTTCCTGGTGCGGGTCGGGTAAGCAGACATACCCCCACTCTTGGAATCTCCGGGGAAAATGTACAGCACCCCAGATGCGGAATCCCGAAAGCCGCTATCAGGTTTTTCCATAAGGATATGGAGAGGCATATGCCCAGGTGAGACGGTGTAAAAATACCAGCGCCTCAGAGGGTGAAGTGTCGGGTGAGGAAGTCCGTGGTCACACCGCCGCGTCGGAATTCCGGGTGGCTGATGATTTCCTGGTGCAGGCCGATCGTGGTGTGTACTCCGGGGCCTGACACCTCGAATTCGGCGAGGGCGCGCAGGGTGCGGTCCAGGGCGGTCGGGCGGTCCGGGCCCCAGACGATCAGCTTGCCGATCATGGAGTCGTAGTAGGGGCTCACCCGGGAGCCGGGGACGTAGTCGGTGTCGACGCGGACCCAGGGGCCGCCCGGGATGCGGTAGTGCTCCAGGAGCCCGGGGGTGGGGGCGAAGCCGCGGTCGGGGTCCTCGGCGTTGATCCGGCACTCGACGGCGTGGCCGCGGACCTCGATGTCGTCCTGCTTGACGGTCAGCGGCGCCCCGGAGGCGACCCGCAGCTGCTCGGCGACCAGGTCGACCCCGGTGACGAGTTCGGTGACGGGGTGCTCGACCTGGATGCGGGCGTTCATCTCCATGAACCAGAAGGCGTCCTCGGTCCGGGGGCCGGGGTCTGTGCCGGGGTCCGTGCCGGGGTTCGCCTCCAGCAGGAACTCCACCGTCCCGGCGCCCCGGTAGCCGACCGCGCGGGCCCCGGCGACGGCCGCGGCACCGAGCCGGGCCCGCAGGTCCGGGGTGAGGTCGGGTCCGGGTGACTCCTCGACGAGCTTCTGGTGGCGGCGCTGCACCGAGCAGTCGCGCTCCCCGAGGTGGACGGCGCCGTCGAAGTCGTCGCAGAGCACCTGGATCTCGATGTGCCGGGTGTGCGGCAGGTAGCGCTCCAGGTAGACGGCGCTGTTCTTGAACACGGCCAGGGCCCCGGCCCGGGTGGTCGCGTAGGCCTCGCGGAGGTCCTCGGGGCGCCGTACGACGGTGATGCCGCGTCCGCCGCCGCCCGCCGCGGCCTTGATGATGACCGGGTAGCCGATCTCCCGGGCGATCTCCTCGGCGGACTCCACGGAGTCGACGGGTTCGGTGGTGCCGGGCAGCAGCGGCAGCCCGGCGGCGGTCATCAGCCTGCGCGCCACCGCCTTGTCGCCGACGCTCTCCATCACGTCCGGCGGCGGGCCGATGAAGGTGATGCCGTCGTCGGCGCATATCTCCGCGAAGTAGGGGTCCTCGGAGAGGAAGCCGTAGCCGGGGTGGACGGCCTCGGCGCCGGTCTTCACGGCGGCGCCGATGATGTTGGGGATGTTGAGGTAGCTGCGGGTGGGCGCGCCGGGCCCGATGTGCACGGCCTCGTCGGCGGCGCGGACGAAGCGGGCGTCGGCGTCGGGCGTGGAGTACACGGCCACGGTACGGACCCCGAGGTCGCGGCAGGTGCGGATGACGCGCAGCGCGATCTCGCCGCGGTTGGCGATCAGGATCTTGTCGAACACGGCGCCCCGCCCTCAGCCGGCCGGGGCGAGGTCGATGAGCGGCTGCGCGTACTCGACGACCTCGCCGTCGTGGGCGTGGATGGCGCGGACGGTGCCCTTGACCTCGGCGGTGATGGAGTTCAGCAGCTTCATCGCCTCGATGACGGCCAGTTGCTGCCCGGCCTCCACGGTGTCGCCGACCTTGACGAAGGGTTCGGCGCCGGGGGACGCGGCCTGGTAGAAGGTGCCGACGAGGGGGGCGGTGACGCGGACGACGTCGGCGGGGGGCTGCTGGTCGGTGTCCTGTGGGGTGCTCTGCGGGGTGCTCTGGGGCGCGGCGGCGGCCGGTGTGGCCGCCGTGGGGGCCGCCGTGGGGGCCGTGTCCCATTCGACGTCCACGCTGAGGGCGCCCGCGCGCAGGGTGATCCGGCGCAGGGTGCCGGGGAGTTCACCGGCCAGGAGGCGGGTCTGGGTCCGCAGCTCCTCCACCGTCGTCGCGGCCGTGCTGGTGTCCGTGTCGGTGCCGGTCTCAGTGCTCATCGTGCTTCTCCCAGTCCACTACGGGCTGACGTCGGGGATCCCCGAAGCGGTCGAACCGCTTCCGCCGGGCGTCGACGAGTTGCTCCGCCCGGCGGTCGAGGAGCGGGGCCAGGGTCCGCGCCAGGGCGCTCCGCACGGTCAGCGCGGTGGTCTGCGGCGCGGTGTGCGCCCCGTCCGGCGGTTCCGGCACGATGCCGTCGACGACACCGAGGCGGAGCAGGTCGGAGGGGGTCAGGCGGAGCGCTTCGGCGGCGCGCCCGGCGTGTTCGGCGGTGCCGAAGAGGATGGTGGAGGCGCCCTCGGGGCTGATGACCGAGTAGTAGGCGTGCTGGAGGATCAGCACCCGGTCGGCGACCGCGAGGGCGAGGGCGCCGCCGCTGCCGCCCTCCCCGGTGACGACGGAGACGACGGGGACGCGCAGCCGGGACAGCTCCAGGACGCAGTCGGCGATGGCGACGCTCTGGCCGCGCTCCTCGGCGCCGACGCCGGGGAACGCGCCCGGGGTGTCCACGAACGTGACCACGGGCAGCCCGAACCGGTCCGCGAACCGCATCAGCCTCAGCGCCTTGCGGTAGCCCTCCGGGCCGGGCATCCCGAAGTTGCTGCGGACGAGCGCGGCGGTGTCGTGGCCCTTCTGGTGGCCGAGGACCACCACGCTCTGTCCGCCGAGCCGGGCCACTCCGCCGACGAGGGCCGCGTCGTCGCCGTGGGCGCGGTCGCCGCGCAGTTCCACGAAGTCGTCGAAGACGTGGCCGACGTAGTCGAGGGTGGTGGGCCGCTCGATCATCCGGGCCAGGGCGACCAGGTCGCGGGTGGCGCGGGTGGCGGCGACCGGCCGCTCCAGGACCACCGCCGGGTCGGGGGCGTCGGGCAGTTCGGGTACGGAGGGGCCGAGCAGGGTCAGCAGCCGGGCCAGGTGCTCGCGCTGGTTCTCCCGGGGCACGACGGCGTCGATCATGCCGTGCTCCAGCAGGAACTCGGCGCTCTGGAAGCCGGGCGGCAGCTCCTGCCGGATGGTGTTGCGGATGACCTGCGGTCCGGCGAAGCCGATCAGGGCGCCCGGTTCGGCGAGGATGACGTCGCCGAGCATCGCGAAGGAGGCGCTGACGCCGCCGAAGGTCGGGTCGGTGTTGAGGTTGATCACCGGGACGCGGGCCTCGCGGAGCCGGGCGATCCACTGCGCGGTCTTCGCCATCTGCATCAGCGACACCGCGCCCTCCTGCATCCGCGCCCCGCCGGAGGCGGCGACCAGCAGCAGCGGCAGCCGTTCGGCGAGGGCGGTGCGGGCGGCGGCGGTGACGGCCTCCCCGACGACGGCGCCCATGCTGCCGCCCAGGAAGGTGAAGTCCAGGACGGCCACCACGACCGGGCGGCCCCGTACCGTCATCCGGCCCGCGAGGACGGCGTCCTGCCGCCCGGTGCGTGCCTGGGCGTCCCGCAGCCGTTCCGGGTAGGGCTTGCTGTCGGTGAAGCCGAGCAGGTCGCGCGGGGCGTGGTCGTCGGGGAACGCCGTGAAGCTGCCGGGGTCGGCGAGCTGCGCGATCCGCACGTCCGGCGGGATGCGGAAGTGGAACTGGCACTCGGGGCACACCTTGCGGTTGCGGTCCAGGCGCTTGCCGTAGACGAAGGAGCCGCAGGAGGCGCACCTGCGCCACTGGACGTCCTGGTGCGCGGCCCGTACGGGGCCCGGGGTGGTGGTCATGCGGCACGCCTCCTGCGTGGTTCGCGCTGCCCGCGCCGCCCGCCCGGCACCGGCGGGGTCTGCCGCTGCGGCACGGACTCGGTCGCGGCGGCCATCCCGAAGCGGGGCATGTTGCGGTAGACGGAGTGCATCCGGTCGGGCGAGACGACGTACGCCTCGTGGAAGATGCCGACGGCGCCGTCGTCGCGCACGGCCCGGTTGAACCAGGCCCACATGGAGCGGTGGCGGCCGTCGGCGCGGTGCGAGTAGCGCGTCAGGTCGTCCATGCTGCGCCAGTACTGCACCATGATCACGGTGCGGTTGAACCAGGCCCGGGAGGAGAGGAAGCCGTGCTCCTTGTTCTTCCGCAGCTCGATCAGCATGGGGATCATGGAGCCGATCACCGGCAGCCAGCGGTGCACCATGCGGAACTTGTTGATGCGCAGGCCGATCAGCAGCACCACCGTGCCCTCGGGCGGGGCCGCGATCCGCGGCTCGGTGATGACCTTGAGGTCCATCGGGGTTCCTCTTTCGGTGTCGGCTGGGCGTCGGGGGCGGGGGTCGGGCCGTGCCGGTCAGAAGGGGTAGCCGCGCGGGGGCGAGCTGGTGGTGAGGGTGTGCCAGCGGGTGAACGCCTCCAGGGCGGCGGGGCCGCCGAAGCCGTGCCCGTTGCCGGAGGCGCCGATGCCGCCGAACGGCAGGGCCGCGTCCTGGACCACGGTCTGGTCCCCGACGTGGGTGACGCCGCACCGCAGTCGGCGGCCGAGGGCCTCGCCGCGGGCGGTGTCGGCGGTGTAGACGGCCGCGGTGAGGCCGTGGTCGGAGGTGTTGGCCAGGCGTACGGCGTCGGTGTCGTCGGCGACGGCGGTCACGGTGGCGACCGGGCCGAAGACCTCGGTGTGGAAGACGTCCATCCGCTCGGTGACGTCGGCGAGGACGGTCGGCGGGTAGTACGGGCCGGTCGGGCGTCCGCCGGTGACCAGCCGGGCGCCCTGCGCGACGGCCTGCTCGACGGCGGTGGCGATGCCGGTGAGCTGGCGGCGGTCGATGACCGGGCCGATCTGGACGTCCTCGCGGTACGGGTCCCCGACGCGCAGGGCGGCGGCGTGCCGGGCGAGGGCGTCGGTGTAGGCGTCGGCGACGGCGCGGTGGACGAGGTGGCGGCGGGCGGACATGCAGATCTGCCCCTGGTGCAGGAAGGACCCCCAGGCCCCGGCCGCGGCGGCCTGTTCCACGTCCACGTCGTCGAGGACGACGAAGGCGTTCTGCCCGCCGAGTTCGAGGACGGCCCGTTTCAGCAGCCGTCCGCACTGGGCGCCGATCTCCCGGCCCACGGCGGTCGACCCGGTGAAGGACACCATCGCCACGTCCGGCGCCCGCACCAGCGCGCCGCCGGTCTCCGCGTCGCCGTACACCACCTCCAGGACCCCCGGCGGCAGTCCGGCGTCCGCGAACGCCCGGGTGAGGAGGGTGCCGCCGCTGAGCGGGGTGTGCGGGTCTGGTTTGAGGAGGACGGTGTTGCCGAGGGCGAGCGCGGGGCCGAGGGAGCGGGCGGCGAGCAGCAGCGGGAAGTTCCACGGCACGATGACGCCGACGACGCCGAGCGGGACGCGGGTGACGGCCGCGGTGCGGTCGGGTTCGCCGGCGGTGACGGCCGGGTCGGTGTGCTCCCGGGCGAGGCGGGCCCCGTGCCGCAGTTCCCGGGCGGCGAGGACCACCTCGTAGAACGCCTTCCCGGGGATCGCGCCGCCCTCGCGGACCAGCAGGTCCTGGGCGGCGCCGGTGCGCTCCTCCAGCAGGTCGGCGGCGCGTTCGACGAGGGCGGCGCGCTCGGCGGCGGGGGTCGCGGCCCAGCCGGGCGCGGCGGCGGCGGCGCGTCGGGCGGCGGAGGCGACCCGGTCGGGGGTGGCCAGCTCCACGCCGCCGAGTTCCTCGCCGGTGGTGATCTCCCGGCTGGTGAGCCGGGTCGGGGTCCGGGTCAGGGTGGTCACGGGCGCACCTCGGTGGTGGTCTCACGGCGGTTGGCGGGGGCCGGGCAGCGGGCGCAGTCGTCGAGGGGGGCGCCCGGTGTGTCCAGGGCGCGGCGCAGGCGGCGCAGGCAGCGGGTGCGGATGGGGCCGACGGAGCCGACCGGCATGGCCAGGGCGGCGGCGATCTCCTGGTAGGAGGGCGGTGGGTCCTCCAGGGCGCGCAGCAGCAGGGCCCGGCACTGGTCGGAGAGGCTGTCGAGGGCACGGGCGACCTCGCGGCGGCGGTCGGCGCGCAGGGTGATCTGCTCGGGGCTCTCGTGGTGGGCGCCGCCGCGGTCGGCGAGGGACTCCAGCGTCTCGGCGTCCCCGATCATCACCAGCCGCCGGTCGCGGGTGGCGGCCTTGAGGGCCTCGCGGCGGGCGACGGTGGCGAGCCAGTCGCCGAGCCGTTCGGGGTCGCGGATGCGGTGCACGTTCTGCATCAGCCGGAACCAGGTCAGTTGCCGCACGTCCTCGGCGTCGCAGTGGCTGACGCGGTGGCTGCGGGCGACCGACCAGACGAGCCTGCCGAACCGGTCGACGGTCTCGTCCCAGGCCTCCGGTTCGCCACGGGCGCAGCCCGCGAGCAGCTCCGCGTTCCCCTTCGGCTTCGGCGGCATCGGTCCTCCGTGTGACAACACCCGTGGCGCTCCGGCACGTTCTCCGGTCCATGCAACACACGGGGGCACCGGCCCGGGGGCTCGCGGCGATGTCCGGTAGCGGCCATACCAGGAGTGGACAGCGACCCGCGCGGGCGCCGTGCGGGGGCCGGTCACCGGGCCGGTTCCCCGGCGCGGGCGGGCAGGAGTTCCGCCATGGCGGAGCGGAGCCGCACCGGGACGGGGCCCTCGTCGTGCTCGGTGGCGCGGATGGCGATGCCGAGGGCGAACCGGTCCCAGACCTGGAGGACCTGGATCTGCCACAGCGGCCGTTCCCGCTCGGGAATCTCGTCGTCCACGACGGCCAGTCCGCCGCCGCGCAGCCGGTGCACGGAGAACGCGTCGAAGCCGCGGGCCATGCCCATGCCGGTGGCCTTGGTGTACGCCTCCTTCGCCACCCAGGAGTCGGCGAAGGCGTGCCCCTGTTCCCGGTCGCGGCGCAGCACCTCCTGCTCCAGCGGGGTGAAGACCTTCGGCGCGAACTTCAGGGCCTCGGGGCGGGCGGGGGTGTTCTCCGCGTCGACCCCCGCGGTCCGGCCGCGGACCACGATCGCGGCGATCAGGCCGTTGGTGTGGGTGAGGTTGAAGTCGAGCCCCCAGTCGGCCTGGTGGACGGAGGGGCGGCCGAACCTGCCCTTGTCGAAGCGCCAGGCGGCGGGCGGTACGTCGGCGTACTGCGACAGCACCTGCCGGGACAGCAGCCGGGCGCCGAGGAAGCGGGTGCGGGCGGCGGGGAACAGCAGCCGGTCGTGGCGGGCGCGTTCCTCGTCGGTGAGCAGGTCGAGCCCGCCGGTGGCCTCGGCGAACCGGGGCACGTCCTCCTCGGCGAGCAGCCAGACGTCGGCGCTCCCGGCGAGCGGGTCGTCGGTGGTGGCGGGGCCGGGCGGGGCGGCCGTCGTCGCGTTCACGCCGCTCACCACCTCACCCGGAACGGCCGGTGCGCGAACAGCCGTCCCTCGTCGTGCGCGTCGGCCAGGACGGCGGCGACCTCGGTGACGTCGTCGGGTCCGGTGACCGTGCGGGTGGGGTGGAAGCGGCGCAGCAGCCGCTCCAGGCAGAGCAGCAGGACGGCCGGTGAACGCAGCGCGGGGGCGTAGCTGTCGCGGCCGTGCAGGTAGAGGTGGACGCAGGCCGCCGCGGCGGCGACGGCGGTGTACTGCCGGGCCAGGTCGTACAGTTCGGCCGACTGGGACGCGGCCCGCGCGCCCTGTTCGGCGACGAGTTCGGCGTGCTCGTCGGCGATCCGGTGCACCTCGTCGGCGAGCAGCCCGGCGGTGTCGGCGCAGCCGGTGAGCCGGGCGGCGTCCAGGCCGTCGGAGGCGTCGGCGGCCCGGCGCAGCGCGGCGACGGCGGACCGCAGCGCGAGCACCGAGTCGTCGCCGCCCCGGCTGAACAGCTGCTGCTCGGCGGGCTCGTACGGCGCCATCGGGGCGGCCGGGTCGAAGAGCGCGGCGACCGTGCGGGCGGCCCGCGCCACCTTCGCCGGGTCCTGTTCGACGGCGTTGCCGAGCAGGCCGGGCAGTTGCAGGGCGATGTTCTTGAGGTTCACCACGGTGTTGCCGTCGGCGAAGTTGGAGATGGCGAAGTCCCGCAGCACCTTCTGGAAGATGCCGTGCCGGGGGTGGCCGCGCAGGTAGTAGCGGGCGCCGAGGACGGCGGTCAGCCGGGCGAGCGTCTCCTCCAGGAACGTCGGCACGAAGAACTTCACCACCGACGACCAGACGCTGGCCTGTTCCGGCGCGAGCTGGAGGGAGCGCACCGCGCCGGTGGTGAGCGCGTCGGCGACCAGCAGGTCGGCGTAGCTCTCGGCGAGCTGCCGCCGGGAGTGGGGGACGTCGGCGACGGTGGTGCCGAAGATGACCCGGGCGCGGGCGAAGTCGAGGGTGCTGCGCAGGGCGGTGTCGACGCAGGCCATGGCGATGCTGGCGATGGCGATCCGGGCCAGCTGGCTGCTCTTCAGGGCGATTTCGAGGCCCTGGCCGACCCGGCCGACGAGGGCGCCGTCGGGGACGAGGCAGTCGGTGAGGCGGACGCCGCTCATGTCGAGGCCGCGCAGCCCGTGCAGGGGCTCGTCGGGCAGGTGCCGCAACTGGTCGGCGGGCACCCGGTCCTTCTCCACGGCGAAGACCGAGTAGCCGCCGGGGCCGCCCTGGTCGGAGGTGCGGGCGAAGACCATCACCGTGGCGGCGACGGTGGCGTTGCCGATGGTCCACTTCTCGCCGGTGAGCAGCCAGCCGCCGTCGGTGCGGCGGGCGTGGGTGTCGTTGGCGAGGACGTCGCTGCCGTGCCGCCGCTCCGACAGGCCCCAGGCGAGCTTGCGGCCCGCCCGGATGGCGTCGGCGAAGTGCTGGCGCTGCGCGTCGCTGCCCGCGATCCACACCGGCATGTAGCTGAGGCTGGTGAGCACCATGGCGGTGGCGGAGGTGGGGTCGCGGCGGCCGACGAGGCGGTACAGGTTGAAGCCGTCCTCGACGTTGACGGCCTTGCCGCCGTGGGCGGCGGGCACGATCCAGTCGTACAGGCCCCAGTCCGCGAGCGTGTCCACGAACACGTGCGGGTACCGCTGGTCCTCGTCGTGGGCGAGGATCCGGGGGTACGGCATGGGCGCCGAGGCGTCCCACGGGTCGCCCAGGTACTCCTCCAGGTCGGCCATGAGGGCGATCAGGTCGGTCATGTCGTCTCCTCGTGGTGCGCAGGGCCCTCGTGGTCCTCGTCGCCGGGTCCGTCGGAGAGCGGGACCGGGTGCGCGGTGAACAGCAGCCGGGCCGTGGCGAGGCGGGTCAGCGCGCGGCGCGCGGGCGGCAGGTCGGGCGCCGCCTGCCGGGGGTCGCGGCCCTCGGCCCGGGCGAGCAGCACGGCCAGGACGGCGGTGAGCCAGCCCGTGCCGCCGGGCTCCTCCCCGTAGTGGCCCCGCTCGGGCCGTGTCCACCAGGTCAGCGCCGCGGCGGCGGCCGGGTAGAGCAGGCAGGCGCGGTCGGCGAGGTCGAGCGGTTCCGGGGAGGCGGCGGCGCCGCGGGTGCGGTCCCGCTGGGCGGCCGTCGCGGCGACGAAGGTGGCGGCGAGCACCGCCCGTACGTCCCTGACCAGCCCGGCGGTGCGCCGCTGGCCACGTTCGGTGAGCGCCTGCGCGATCGCCTCGGCGTGTTCGGCGAACCCGAGCAGCACCAGGTCCCGGGGCCGGGCGGACAGGTCCAGGGCGGCGGGGTCGAGCGGCGGCAGCGGCGCGCCGAACGCGAACAGCGCCGCCAGGTCGGTGCCGGACGGGTCGGGCGTGGTGAACGGGGCCGCGTAGCCGGGGAGTTGCGGGGCGACCGCGCGGAGTACGCCGAAGGGGCTGGTGTCGATGTGCTCCACGACCGCGTTGTCCCGCCGCGCCTTGTCGACGACGGCGCCCGGCCCGCGGGCCAGCACGCCCCGGGCGCCGAGCAGGGCGTGGGAGCGGGCGATCGCGGCGGCGGTGAGGCGGGTCGCGGCGCGTTTGACGACACTGGAGCAGAGGCCGAAGGTGCCGGGCGACAGCTGGGCGTATCGTCCGGCGGTCAGGGTGAGCAGGTCGGCGGCGATCAGCTCGGCCGCCGCGACGCCGAGTTCCCGGGCCCCGTACGGGGTGTCGGCGACGCGGACGCCGCCGACGCGTCGGCCGTGGGTGAAGCGCAGGACCGTGCGCAGGGCCGTGTCGGCGGTGGCGAGGCAGGCGGCGGTGGAGAGCAGCCGTACCAGCTGCTGGGCCCGCATCGCCGCGGCGAGCCCGCCGCCGACGGTGCCGACGACGGCGTCGCGCGGCACCTCGGTGCCCTCGAAGACCAGGTCCGCGAAGTCGGTCCCGCGCAGCCCGGTGACCGGCTGCGCGGCCTGCCGCCAGACGCCGGTCATCTCCCGGGGCCCGAGCAGTACGGCGGTGAAGGCGGCGGGCCCGCGCGGCGCGGTACGGGCCACCACCAGCGCGGCGTCGGCACTGGCACCCCGCCCGACGAGCCACTTGCGCCCGCTGAGCGCGTACCCGGCGTCGGTCGCGTCGAGACGGCACCGGTTGGCCAGCACGTCGCTGCCGGTCTCCTCCTCGGAGAGCGCGAACGCGATCGTACGGCCCTCCCGCACCCACCCCGCGACCCGCTCGGCCTGCGTCCGGCTGCCCGCCGCCAGCACGGTCAGCACCGCCGAGCAGGACAGCAGGGTGGCGGGCATGACGGAGGCGTCCCGCCGGGCCGCGACCCGGATCCGCACCAGCGCCCCGTCCAGCGCGTCCAGCGCGCCGCCGTACGCCGTGGGCAGCGCCAGGAGGGGGAAGTCGGCGGAGGCCAGCCGCCCGGCGAACGCGATCGGGTACTCCCCCGCCGCGTCCCGGGCGACCCCGGCGGCGAACCCGTACGGGTTGTCGGGCCGCCAGGGGTCGCCGAGGAGGGCGTCGAGGCGGACGGCGTCGGGGAAGAGGGCGGGGGCGGGGGTGCGCGGCGTCTCCTCGGCCGTGGGCGCCGTCACGGCCGTACCCCCGGGGTCTCCGGTTCGGCCGGGGTGGAGGCGGGGACCGGGTACGCGGCGATCGCCGGGGAGAGGGTGAGGCCCGCGGCGCGGAGCATGGAGAGCCGCTGGTGGAAGGCGGCACCGGCCATCAGGTGGCGGGCGACGTCGGCGACGCGGCGGTTGCGCGGGGCGGCCAGGTAGGTGCCGCGGACCCAGGAGTTGAAGCTGCCCATCGCGGGCCCGCACCAGATCTGGTAGTCCACCGCGCGGTCCGCCTCCCCGGTCCTCGCCCAGCGGGAGGCCATCCCCAGGTACCAGCGGAAGACCAGCGCCGCGCGGCGCTTGGGGTGGTCGGCGGCGCGGGCGAGCTGGGCGGGGTCGCGGCGCTGGAAGTAGGCGACGGTCTCCTCCCAGACGTCGTCGAGGGGCCGCCGGAAGACCTGCTGTTCGAGCCGGGCGCGGACCGGGGCGGGGAGGGCGTCGATGCCGTCGTGGTCGCGGTACAGCTCGTACAGGTGCCGGGCCCGCATCGGGAACAGCGTGCCCCGCTTGAGCACCTGGAGTTCCACGCCCGTCTCGAACATGTCCGCCGCGGGCGCCATCTCGCAGTCCGCGAGGTCGGCGCGGGCCAGCATCTCCTTGACCACGTCCGACGTGCCCGCCTCCACGCAGGACTGGTTGACCGACCCGGTGACCACGTAGTCGGCGCCCATCGCGAACGCCGCCCACGCCGCCTCCGGCGTGCCGACGCCGCCCGCCGCGCCCACCCGGACCCGTTCGGGGTACCGCAGCTCCCGCATCAGCGCGTCCCGCTGCCGCAGCAGCACCGGCAGCTGCGCGGGCAGCGGTCGGCGGTCGGTGTGGCCGCCGGAGTCCGCCTCCACGGTGATGTCGTCGGCGAGCGGGACCCGCGCCGCCAGCTCCGCCTGCTCGGCGCTGATCGCGCCGTCCTCGCGCAGCGCCCGCACCACGGCCTCCGGCGCGGGCCGCATGAACTGCTCCGCGATCTCCGTCCGCGACACCTTGGCGATGAGCCGGTGCTCGGCCACCACCCCGTACGGCCCGCCCGCGCGCAGCCCCGCCAGCCGGTAGCGCACCACGTGCGGGGTGAGTCCGAGGAACGCCGACGCCTCCACGCACGGCACCCGGTGCTTCAGGTACAGGTCGACGGCGGCCCGCTCCAGCCGCTCCTCGCTCGGACTGTGGATCAGGTTGCAGGCGTACGGCAGCCCCGGGATCTCCGCGGCGAAGCGCAGCAGCGCCTTCTCCACCGTCTCCGGCAGCAGCCCCGCCGCCCCGTAGGAGGCGAGGTACCCGGCCCGCGCCATCGCGGTCACCAGGTCGACGGAGGCGATGCCGCCCGCCATGGCGCCGCTCATGTACGCCTGCCGCACCCCGTACGTGGTGAGGAAGGCGGCGCTGCCGAGCCGCTCCGGGCCCAGCGGGGGCACGGCGGCGACGACCTCGTACTCCCCGTCGGCGCGCACCCCGCCGCCCGCGGCGGCGCCGAGGCCGCCCGGTCCGCGCACGATGTAGACGGGCTCGTCCAGGCGGGCCAGGGCCTGCTGGATCCCGGTCTCGCCGACCGCGGGTGCCTCGGGCCCGCTCCACCGCGGCCGGGGCTGCTCGGTGGTCATCTGGCTGTCTCCTGTCGGATCTGTCGGATCTCTCGGATCTGTTGGCTCGGTCGGACCTGTGGGATCGGTCGTGGGGGGTGGTCAGTCGTGGTGGATCTCGACGCCGATGCCGTCGAGCCGGTAGATCCGCAGGGTGGACTTCCACACGTGTCCGTCGCCGGTGAGGACGATCCGGCCGGGCTCCCTGCGTACGTCCCTGAGGTGGACGTCGAACTCCATGTCCGGGTCGTCGCGCAGGATCTGGCCGCGGTAGGACCAGCTCGTCTCGCCGCCCCGCAGCGGCGCGAAGCGCGGGTTGCGCAGGCCCTCGGTCAGCCCGGTCTCCAGGGCGTACGCCTGCATCCCCTGGAGCAGCGCCTCCACGCCGAGGGAGCCGGGCATCACCGGGTCGCGGTGGAAGTGGCAGGAGAAGTACCACGCGTCGGGGCGGATGCCGCGGTGGCCCCGCAGGTAGCCCTGCCCGTGCGCGCCGCCGCCGGGCAGCACGTCCAGCCGTTCGAGGAGGTCGAGGTGGCCGCCCGCGAGCCGGGGACCCCGCCCGGCGGCCCCGGCGGCCCTCAGGGCGCCGAGGTCGACGCGGCGGACGCCCGGCGGGCGCGCCGTCTGCTGGTCCAGCCAGGGCAGGACGTGCTCGCCCTTGTCGAGGCCGACCTGGCGGGCGAGGGCCTTCCCGTTGAAGTAGCCGAAGAGGGACTCGCCGGTGTAGAAGACCTCGCCGTCGGCGGAGAGTTCGTAGGAGAAGTTCTGCAGGATCGAGCCCGGCATCCGGTCGCTGGACAGCAGGGTGGAGCGGTGCTGGATCGTCTTGCCGCGCAGGTCGACGTCCTTCACGAGGGTGGCGCGGCCGTCCAGGTTGCGGATGCTGAACCGCTCCTCCGGGAAGGGCAGGGTGGCGCCGAGGTAGTAGCCGAGCAGGATCGCCGCCTGGAGGCTGGACTCCATGTAGACGCAGTTCGGCATGGACGGGTGGCCGTTGTCGGCGTAGTACCAGGCGTCGGCGGGTGAGTCGTACTCGGTGACCATCACCGCGCCGCGCCTGAGGGTGCCGCGGGTGCCGTCGAGGCGCATCACCCGGTCGACGAAGAGGAAGTCGCCGTTGGGGATGTACGGCGCCCTGCTGTTGGCGTAGACCTCGAACTCGGGGCCCATCGCCACCGCCAGGTCGCCCTTCGCGGCATGCGCCATGTGGAACTCGTTGAGCAGCGCGGGTTCGCCGGTGGCCGGGGAGAGGCGGCCGAGGAAGTGCGGCACCGTGCCGCCGGTCTCCGGGCGGAAGGGGGTGCCGGGCTTCTCGCACAGCCGGATGCCGAGGCCGGTGACGCCGATGGACGGGGTGCCGTCGCGCAGCACGACGACGTCGGCGACGAGCGCGGGGCGGGGCAGCAGGGTCAGTTCGGTGATGTCGATCCGGTACTCGACGCGTTCGCTGCGCGGGGTGATCTGGCCGCGCACCTTGACCTCGGTGCGCAGGTCGGGCACGGGCTGGAAGCGGGCGTCGGGGAGGGTGAGGTGCAGGCCCAGGGAGAGGGCGTACACCTCAAGCAGCTGTACGGCGCCCTCCGCGACCAGCGATCCGGCGAGCACCGGGTCGTCGGGGAAGTGGCTGGTGAAGTACCAGGCGTCGGGTTCGAGGCGTTTGACGGCCTCGATCCGGCCGAGGCCGTGGCTGCCGCCGGTGCGGTCCAGGACGGTGACCTCGTCGGCCATCCGCAGCGTCCGGTCGGGCAGCCGCAGGGAGGTGTTGCAGCCGGGCGGCTGGCGGTGGCCCGGTCCGAAGACGTCCGCGATCCGGCCCTCGGCGAGGGCTTCGAGGTCGGCGCCGGTGAGGGTGGTGCGGTGGGTGGGGGCGAGCGGCTTGAACGCGGTGCGCGCCGGGTCGCGGGCGGGCTTGAGAGCGCTGGCGGCCCGCCCCCGCACCAGACCGGGTGACGCCTCCAGCTCCTCGTCGGTGAAGAAGCCCGCGCAGGCGTTGTTCAGCTTGAGGATCAGCTCGCCGTCGGCGTAGCAGTCGTAGTGGAAGAAGAACAGCAGGGTGTCGCCCTGGCGGACGAACTGGTCGATCCAGATGTCGTAGCGCAGGGTCTGCCCGGTGCGGGGCAGGTCGCCCACGAAGCTGAGGCTGCTGTCGAGGAGGCGGTAGACCCGCTGGCCCCGGTTGGTGAAGTCGGCGCCGAGGTAGCTGATCAGGAGCAGGTCGCACTGCCCGGCCTCGATGGTGACGGCGGGCGGGACCTGGCCGTCCACGGCGTACCAGGCGTCCTCCGGGACGTCGTACTCGGTGCGGATGAAGGAGGGGCGGAACTCGCCCGGCTCCGCGTCGAGTTGGGTGACGCGGGTGGCGAAGAGGTACGGGGGCGCGGGGAGCCGGACGCGGCGGGGGTAGCCGTCGACGCGGGCGAAGCGGGGGCCGAAGACGTCGCCGACCTTGCCGGTGGCGAACTGGAGGAGGTCGTGCTCGTCCCAGACGACGCCCTCGGGTCGGGGCGGGCGGACGGGTTCCACCGGTGGGAGCGGTGAGGGCGGGGCGGCGGAGAGTACGGCCGTCAGCTCGTCCCGCAGCGCCCGCTGGGCGTCCAGCACCTCGCGGTGCGCCTCCAGGATCTCGGCGCGCAGGCTGCGGACGAGGGCCAGGGTGGACGCGTGGTCGTCGCGGGCGGGTTCCGGCCGCGGCGGTACGGGGAGGGGTTCCCCGAAGACGGCGGGGCGGGGCGGCACGTCGAGCGCCTCGGGGGTGTCGAGCGACGGCTCATCGGGGGTGCCGGGAGAGGGTTCGGGGAGATCGGGCGACGGTTCGGGGAGGTCGGCGGGCCGTTGGGGCGGGATGGCGGCCGGGGCGGGTGCCGCGGGTACGGCGTCGGACGCCGGGAGCATCGTGATCGGGTCCCGGTCCAGCGTCAGCGCGGGTGCGGGCGTTCCGGCAGCGGGGCGGGTCGGCATCGCGGTGTCCCCTTCCGTGGCGGGG
This sequence comes from Streptomyces sp. NPDC006997, assembly GCF_040635175.1. Classification (NCBI taxonomy): domain Bacteria; kingdom Bacillati; phylum Actinomycetota; class Actinomycetes; order Kitasatosporales; family Streptomycetaceae; genus Streptomyces; species Streptomyces sp. NPDC006997. The sequence goes on along the minus strand of NZ_JBEYHH010000012.1, from coordinate 26,690 downwards.
GGTTGCGGGGCGGGCGCTTCCGGCCCGGGGGCGGGGGGCTCGGACGCCCCAGGCCCGGCGGAGGCCGGAGGTCCGGCTAGGGCGGGGGGCTCGGCTGGCGCGGGCGCGAGGGCGGACGGCGCGGGGCGGGCGGGCCCGACGGGCGTGGCTGACGACCCGGGCTCACCGGCCCTCGCGGACCCCGGCCGCGTCGCGGGCGCGGCGGCCCGCACCGGCTCGCCGGGCCCGGTGCCCCCGGCCGCCGTCACCGCGGCCACCGGCACCGGCACCGGCGCCTGGACCGGGACCGTCGGGGTCACCGGGACCGCCGGAGTTGCCGGGACCGCCGGAGTTGCCAGTGCCGCCGGGATCGTCCCGACGACCGGTGCCGCCGCCCCCGTCACCAGCGGAGCGACCGGCGTCCCGCCCACCGTGAAGGTGCGCAGGCCCCGTGGGCGTGGGCGGAGGGTGGCGCGGGGACGGAACGGGGTGAGGTCGACGGGGACGCCGTGGGTGGCGAGTCGGGCCACCAGGCGGGCGATGTCGGTGGCGCCGCGGGCGCCGCGCCGGTCGACCGGCACGGACAGGTGCGGTGCCTCGGTGAGGGTCTCGTGGATCCAGCGGGAGCAGGTGCTGGACGGCCCGACCTCGATGAAGCACCGGAACCCGTCCTCGTAGGCGCGCCGCACCAGCCGGGGGAAGTCGACGGTCTCGCGCAGGGTGACGGCGATGTTCGCGGCCACGGCGTCCTGGTCGAGGTCCGTGACGGGGGCGTAGTGGCGGCTGCTGTAGAGGACGAGGTCGCCGACGTCGCCGGTCGGGTAGCGGTTGAGGTCGGCGAGTTCCGGCAGGACGCCGTCGACGACGGGGCTGTGCATGACGTGGTTGGCGGGCGAGCGGGCGCTCTTGCAGCCGAGGGCGTCGATGAGCGCCCGGCACTGGGCGGGGTCGCCCGCGACGACCACCTCGGCGGGGGTGTTGACATGGGTGATGAAGACCCGGTCGAAGGCCGCGACCGCCTCCCGTACCTCGTCCGAGGGGGCCAGCAGGACGTGCGTGGCCCAGACCTCCTGGTCGGGGACCGAGTCGTCGAGGCCCCACAGCTCCCGCACCGTACGCTTCGGGCCGCGCAGCCGGTCCACGAAGAGCGGCGAGGTGTCGATCTTCGTGGTGGCGCGGGCCTCCTTCAGCCAGCCGCCGGTCGCGAACAACATGCTGGACTCGCCGAGGCTGTAGCCGAACGCCCCGTGCACCGGCACGCCGAGGACCTCGCGGACCAGGTCGGTCGACAGCAGCGCGTAGCTGGTGCCGACGGCCAGCATCAGCGGGATGTCCTCGATGAGTCCGGCCTCCCGCCGCATCAGCTCGCGCCGGTCCAGCGGGGCGGCGGCGCGCGGGTAGAGCAGCGCGGCGCGCAGCATGTCGGCGGGGCGTTCGGCCTGGGCCTCGAAGCGGGGCAGCAGTCCGGGGAAGGCCCGGAACACCGCCCGGCCGAGGCCGAGGTAGGAGTTGAAGGCCCCCGGGTAGACCAGGGCGGTCCTCGCGCCGCCCCCGCCCGCCGGACGCGCGGCGAAGCAGCTGCCGGACGGCGACGTCCACTCGCCGCCCGCGCGGTGCGTGCCGGGCAGGTCCTGGACCGCGCGGTCGAGCTGGCGGACGAGGCCGTCGGTGTCGTCGGCGACGAGTACGGCCTTCAGCGCGGCGGGCCGGTCCTCGGCCAGCCGGGCCCAGTCGCCGCCGCCCACGACGGCGTCGCGGAGTTCGGCGAGGCGCCGCAGCAGGGTGTCGATGTCGTCGGCGCCGACCGGTACGACGAGGCTGCCGCCGGAGCGCGCCCAGTCGGTGGCGGCGATCTCCCCGCGGGTCCGCGCGCCGCCCAGCACCAGGTGGGCGTGGCTGCCCGCGGTGCCGGTGGCGCTGACGCAGGCGACACGGCGGCCGTCGCGGCGCTGCCGCAGCCAGGGGCGGGAGTCGGCGGCGAGGAAGAACGCCGACCCGGTGAGGGCGTCGGCGCCCACCCCGTCCGGCGCGACCGGCTGGTAGGCGTGGTGCAGGCAGAGCGCGGCGCGGATCAGCCCGGCGAGGACGGAGGCGCAGCCGGTGTCCCCGACGGCGGCGTGGACGCCGGACAGCGCGGTGCGCAGGGCGCCCCCGGCCCGGTCGGCGGACCAGACCCGGCCGAGCCCGGCGAGTACGGCCGGTTCGGCCGCCCCCGTCTCGACGAGTTCCACGTCGGCCGGGGTGAGCCGGGCCGCCGTCAGCGCCTCCTCCGCGGCGGCGGCGACCAGGTCGGCGTCCGGTTCCGGGGAGAGCGTCGGCGCGTGCCGGACGGCGACGGCGTCGACGGTGGCGTAGACGGTGCGGTCGGGCGGGGCGGAGCCGGGCCGGGTGACGACGACGGCGCCCGCGCCCTCCCCCAGCACCCGGGTGGCGTGCGGCTGGAGCAGGGCGCGGGCGAGCGCCGACTCGGGTCCGGCGGCCAGGTCGACGGCGCCGACGAGGACCGCCTCCACGCTCGGGTCGAGCAGCAGCAGCCGGGCGGCGTCGAGGGCGTCGGCGCCCACGGTGCTGTCGGAGGAGACGGTGAACGAGGGGCCGGTGAGGTTCCACAGGGAGGAGATGCGGGCGGCCATGATGTTGCCGATGTAGCTGAGGACCTCGTTGGCCTCGATGGAGTCGTGGATGCCGTCCCGGGCGGCCCGGGTCAGCGCGGCCAGCTGCTCGTCGGTGGGGTCGAGTCCGGCCGCCGCGCACCAGGCGGCGAGCTTCCGGCCGAGCGCGTAGCGGGCGGCGTGCCCGTGGGCGCTGGGCTCCATCTCCATCCCCAGCACGACGGCGACCCGCCGACCGCCCGCACCGCCGGGCGCGCCGCGCTCGTACCCGGCGTCCCTCAGCGCCTCCTCCGCGACCCGCATCATCAGCAGGTGCTGCTGGTTGAAGTGGTCGAGGTCGTGGGGCGGGATGCGGTACGAGGTGGCGTCGACGTCGAAGTCCTCGACGTAGGCCGCGCGGGGCGCCCGTTCGTCGGCGACGAGCCCGGCGCGCTCCAGCGGTGACCCGGCGACGGTCTCGAAGCCGCGCCAGCGGTGCGGCGGCAGGTCGCGCACGGCGCTGGTGCCGTCGTACCCGGCGCGTTCGAAGGCGTCGAGGGTGGTGAAGGAGCCGAAGTGGGCGCCCATGCCGACGACGGCGAGCGGCGGCGGGGGCTGACGGCCCGGGTCCTCGGCGTCCGTGACCGCCGTGACGGCCTCCGGGCCGGAGAGGACGACGTGCGCGTTGGTGCCGCCGAAGCCGAACGCCGAGACGGCGGCCCGGCGCACCCCGTCCGCCGGGTCCGGCCACGGCACCGGTTCCCGCACCACCCGGTCGGCGACCGTGCCGGGCAGCGGCGCGGACACCCCGGTGGTCGGCGGGATGGTGCCGTGCGCCAGGGCCAGCACGACCTTGACGAGGCTGCTGATCCCGGCCGCGGTGAGCAGGTGCCCGATGTTGCCCTTCACCGAGCCGAGCAGCGGACCGCGCCCGAAGTACCGTTCCACTCCGTCGAGTTCGGTGCGGTCGCCGAGGGGGGTGCCGGTGGCGTGGCACTCGACGTACTGCACGCTGCCCGGGTCCACGTCGGCCCGCCGGTAGGCGAGTTCGTACGTCGCGAGCTGGCCGTCCACGTTCGGCACCAGCAGGTGCTTGCCGGGGCCGTCGTTGCCGAGGGCGACCGCGTCGATGACGGCGTACACCCGGTCGCCGTCCCTGCGGGCGTCCGCGAGCCGTTTCACGGCGACCATGGCGGCGCCCTGCCCGGTGAGGATGCCCTTGGAGCGGGCGTCGAAGGGCTGGCTGACCCCGTCCGGCGGATAGGCGCGCAGGTCGGAGAAGGACAGGTGGATGACGGTCGGGTCGGGCGCGCAGACACCGCCCGCCAGCATCACGTCGGCGCGGCCGGTCGCCAGCTGGGCGCAGGCGAGCTGGAGGGCGTACAGGGCGGACGAGCAGGCGGCGTCCAGGGTGCAGCGGGGCCCGTCGAGCCCGAGGGCGGCGGCGACGACGTGCGCGGGCATCCCGCCGGGCCACAGGTCGAGCGCCTGCCCCAGGGCGTCGGCCGGGCCGCCGGGCCCTCCGGCACGGGCCTGCCCGGGTGTGCTGGCCGGGCCGCCGTCCTCCGCACGGGACGGCAGCCCGGCCGCGAGGAAACCGGCCGCCGCGAGCCCCTCAGCCACCGCGGCGTCCCACAGTCTCCCCGCCGTCCGGCCGGAGGCCGGGGTGGGGAACGGGTAGTTGCCGAACACCACCCCGGTCCTCCGGCCGGTGGCCCCGGCGGACGCGGCGGCGGGGGGTAGACCCGCGTCGGCCAGGGCGTTCGCGGCCACCCTGAGCGCCCAGTGGAACGAGCGGTCCAGGCGGGCCAGTCGGTCGGCGGGCAGCCGGTAGCCGTCGAGGTCGGCGGCGACCGCCTCGGTCTCCTCGTCCAGGAAGCCGCCGCGGGTGCAGTAGACGCGGTGCCGGTCGCGGCCCTCCTCGGGGCCGGGCTCCGCGGCCAGCGGATCGTGCCCGAAGATCCGCTCGCCGCCCTCGGTGCGGGAGTCCACCGCGTCCATCAGGTTGCGCCAGTAGGCGTCGGGGGTCGCCGCGCCCGGGAAGAGGCAGGACAGTCCGACGATGGCGTACGCGCCCATGGGTTCAGCCTCCGGGTGTCGTGTCGGACGGGGTGTCAGACCGTCACCGCGGCGACCCGGCCGCCGGACTGCCGGAACCGGCCCTCCAGCTCCGCGTCCTCCACGGCCGCCACGTCCTCCAGGACCGCCAGCACCCGGCCCCCCGGTTCGACGGCGGTCACCGTGCAGGTGACGCCGGTCCGGCCGGGCCTGACGTCCTCGACGGCGATGAGGAAGTCCGCGTCGGACGGCAGCGGCGCGAGCAGCCGCACCCGCCCGATCTCCATCGGCAGGCTGGCCCGGCCGCGCCGCTCCCGCACCCACACCAGCACCGCCTGGAGCAGCAGGTCGGCGAGGACGGGACTGTGCAGCCGCCCGTGGAAACCGCCGTGCGCGGGACGGTCGTCGGCCAGCCGGGCCCGGACGAGGAGCCGCTGGTCGTCGCTGACCAGCACCGTGCGCAGCCCGCGCAGCGCGGGACCGTGGAAGAGGGTGCCGTCCCGGTACAGCGGGGCGGCGTCCCGGCCGGAGGCGGCGGCGGAGCGGGCGAGCGCGACGAGGTCGGGCCGGTCGGCCGCCGGGGCGCCCTCGGCCACGGAGAGCCGCGCGCTGTAGGCGGGGCGGCTGCGCCCGGAGGCGTCGACCGACGAGGCGAGGACGTCGGCGTCGGTGTCGGCGGAGGCGGGCGCCGGTTCGACGGACAGCCGCAGCCGCCGCGGCCGCTGGGCGTCCGGCTCGTCCCAGGAGACGCCCTTGAAGACCTTGAACCCGCTGACGCCGGTGACCTCCCGTCCGGTCGCCGTCTCCACGGCGTGGGCCAGCGCGCCGAGCGCGGCGGTGGCGGGCAGCACCCGGCGGTCGCCGATGGTGTGGTCCGTCAGCAGCGGCTCGGCGGCGAGGTCGTCGAGGGTGCGGTCGACGACGTAGGCGCCGGGCGCCGGGGCGTCCGTGGGCGCGGACAGGGGGGTGAGGGGTCCGGTGACGACGACCGTGTCATGGCCGTGCGCCGCCGTGAACTGCTCGGCGAACATCCCCGCGCCGGTGGCGAGCGGCACCAGCGCGACACCGCGCTCGGCGAACATCGCCCGCAGGTCGTCGGAGACCATCCCGCCGTCCCAGGCCCCCCAGTTCATCGCGGTGACCCGCGCGGACGGCAGCTCCCGCTTCAGCCGGGCCGCGATCCGGTTCAGCGCCTCGTTGGCCATGGCGTAGTCGGACTGGCCCCGGTTGCCGAAGAACCCGGCGACGGACGAGAACAGCACCAGGTGCCGCAGCCGGGCGACGCCCCGCAGCACGTCCAGGACGTTGCCGAGGCCGAGCAGCTTGGTGTCCAGGACCCGGCGGATCTCCTCGGGCGCCTTCTGCGCGATCAGCCGGTCCGCGAGCACCCCGGCCCCGTGCACCACACCGGTGACCCGCCCGGCGTACGGCGTGAGCACCCGGCGTACGCCGGCGGCGTCGGTGATGTCGACGGTGAGGTACTCCACCCGCGCCCCGGCCGCGGTGAGCCGGTCGAGGTTCGCGGCGATCTGCCGCGCCGCGGTGATCTCCCGGAACCGCGCCTCCACGGCCCGCGGGGTCGGCTTGTCCCCGCCCCGCGCGGACCGCCGCGCGATGACGCCGCGCAGCGCGGGCCCCTCGTGGCCGACCGCCCACTCCGGCTCGGGCACCGGACGGCTCCGGCCGAGCACCACCAGCCCCACCGGACGGGCCGACACCAGCGCGTGCAGACAGTCCGCGGTGATGCCGCGCGCCCCGCCGGTCACCACGAACAGCTCGTCCGCGGCCAGCTCCGGCACGGCCGCCGCGTGCGCCACGGCGGGCTGCGCGGCCAGCCCGACGGTACGGCGCCCGGCGGCGTCGTGGGCCACCTCGGCGAGCGTCCCCGCCAGATCGCCGATCTCCTCCAGGAACCGCGCCCCGACGGTGGTCGGCGCCATGTCCGGCGCGAAGTCGACGGTACGGGCGAACACCTCGGGCGCCTCGATCGTCAGCGTCTTCACCAGCCCGCCGACCCCGCCGAGCAGCGGCGAACCGTCGCCGCCTCCCCGGTGTCCGGCGGCCCCGTCCAGCCGCGTCACGGCGACGAACCCGGCGCGGTTCCCCCGCGCCGCCGCCGACCTGAGCGCGGGGAGCGCGTGCTTGGCGACCAGCAGGCCGTGCTCAAGCCGCCGCACACCCTCACGCCACTCCGGCCCGGCCGCGGCGGCCATCTGGACGACCAGGTCGACGCGATCGGCGGTCAGTGCCCCGGGCAGCTCGCCCTCGTCCCAGCTCGCCAGCCGCCGCACGGCGTCCGCCTCCGGCACGAGCCCGTCGACACCGGGCAGCGCCACGACCTCCACCCGCCAGCCGTCCCCCCGCAGCGCCCCGGCCAACGCCCGCGTCAACACGGACCCGTCGTCCACGATGACGGCGGTACGCGACTCCGGGTAGGCCCCGACGAGCGTGTACGGCGCGGGCAACTCGGTGAGCGTGGCGTGGGTGCGGCCGATGCCGGGGGTGGTGGGGTAGGTGACGGTGAGTGGGGGCTGGGGGGCGGGCGCGGAGGAGGGGGAGACGGTTGACGCCAGGAACCCGGCGATGTCCTCCAGCGTGCGCAACTCGGCCAACCGCTCCGGGTCGACGTCCTCCGACACCGGGTACGCCTCCTGCAACGCACCCAGGATCTGCACCCGCTTGATCGAGTCAATGCCGAGATCCGCCTCCACGTCCATGGAAGGCTCCAGCATCTCCACCGGATAACCCGTCTTCTCCGCCACCGCACCCAACAGCGCGGTCATGACCTCGTCCGAGGCAACGGCAGGCGCGGGCTCCGGGGCCGGGGCGGGTGCCGGGGCGGGTGCCGGTGCGGCGGATACGGTCGACGCCAGGAACCCGGCGATGTCCTCCAACGTCCGCAACTCGGCCAACCGCTCCGGATCGACGTCCTCCGACACCGGGTACGCCTCCTGCAACGCACCCAGGATCTGCACCCGCTTGATCGAGTCAATGCCGAGATCCGCCTCCACATCCATCGACGGCTCCAGCATCTCCACCGGATAACCCGTCTTCTCCGCCACCGCACCCAACAGCGCGGTCATGACCTCGTCCGAGGCAACGGCAGGCGCGGGCTCCGGCGCTGGAGCCGGAACCAGGGTCGGGGCCGGGGCGGGTGCGGGTGCCGGTGCGGGCGTGGGTTCAGCCGACACGGTCGACGCCAGGAACCCGGCGATGTCCTCCAACGTCCGCAACTCGGCCAACCGCTCCGGATCGACGTCCTCCGACACCGGATACGCCTCCTGCAACGCACCCAGGATCTGCACCCGCTTGATCGAGTCGATCCCGAGATCCGCCTCCACATCCATCGACGGCTCCAGCATCTCCACCGGATAACCCGTCTTCTCCGCCACCGCACCCAACAGCGCACCCATCACCTCAGCGGAGACGACAGGGGCAGCAGCCTCCCTCACAGGCTCCGGCAGGGGCTCGGGCTCCGGCTCCGGCTGGGATTCGGGTGCCGCCTCAACCACCGGCTCCTCCCCCCGCAGCGCGTCCAGCAGCAACCGTGTCGACCGGTCGTGTGCCGCGCCGATCCGTTCGCTGTGTTCCCGGATGATCCGCAGGGCCGCCTCGGTGTCGGGGTGGGCGCCGGAGCGTACGGAGTCCTCCAGGGCGCGGACGGAGGCGTGGACGGTGTCCGCGTGGGCGGTGAGGATCTCCGCCTGGAGGCCGAGGCCCTCGCGCAGGACGGCCTCGACGGGGTCGGACTCGACGGGGTCACCGCTCGGGCTGGCGCCGGTCAGGGTGGTGGGCTCGGCGAGGGCGGCCCGGTAGGCGGAGCGGCGGTCGTCGGTGACGTAGTTGATGCCGCGCAGCGGGATGTTGAGGCCCTTGCGGGCCGGGGGCGCCGGGCGCGGGGTCACGTCGGTGTCCAGGCCGGTGACGGGGAGGCCGAGGACGGCGAGTTCGACGGCGGCGCGCTTCAGGGCGATCTCGCCGTCCTTGGAGGGGCCGCCGTCCACCGCGAGGGTGACGACGTCGGCGCGGCCTTCGAGGATGCGGTCGATCAGGTCGGTCAGCACCCGCTTGGGCCCGAACTCGACGAAGACGCGGAAGCCGTCGGCGTACATGCGCTCGATGCCGGAGACGAAGTCGACGGGCTGGAGAAGCTGGTCGACGAGGGTGCGCCGGTTGGCGGCGGCGTCGGGGCCGTAGCTGGCGCCGGGGGTGTTGGCGTACACGGGGAGGGTGGGGGTGCCCAGGCCGGTGCGGTCGACCGCCTCGCGGAAGGCGTCGGCGGCGTGGGCGACGAAGCCGGTGTGGAAGGCGGCGGAGACGGGGAGCCGTTTCGCCGGGAAGTGGCGGCCGGAGGCGTCGGCGACGAGCCGTTCGATCTCGTCCGTGGGGCCGCCGACGACGATCTGGCCGGGCGCGTTGATGTTGCAGATGGCGACGGTGCGGTAGGTGGCGACGAGGCCCTGGACGTCGGTGAGGGAGGCCCGGATGGCGGCCATGGCCCCGGGGTCGAAGTCGGCGGGCGCGTGTTCGGGCGGGGCCATGGCGAGGCCGCGGGCGCGGGCGAGTTCGGCGAACCGGTCGTCGTCGAGGGCACCGGCGGCCCACAGGGCGGTGAGTTCGCCGAAGCTGTGTCCGATGGCGCCGTCGGGACGGAAGCCGAGGCCGCGCAGCCAGGTGTACTGGCCGGAGGCGAGGGCGCCGATGGCGGGCTGGGCGAAGTCGGTGCGGCGCAGGGCCGCCTCCTGTTCGCGGCGGGCGGCGTCGGTGAACGGCGGCGGCGGGAAGACCGTACGGGCGAGGGTGTCGGGGCCGTGGGTCAGCCGGTTGGCGCGGTCGAAGGCGGCGCGCAGCGGAGGCAGGGCGAGGGCCGCCTGGCGGCCCATGCCGACGTACTGGCTGCCCTGTCCGGCGAAGACGGCCGCCGTCTTGGTCCCGGGCGGCAGGGCGGTACGGCGGTAGGTGATGCCCTTGGGGTGCTGCCAGGCGGCGGCGTCGGCGCGGGCGCGCAGCAGGTCCACGGCGGTCCGGCGCAGTTCGGTGAACTCCTCGTCGGTGCGGGCGACGATGCCGACGCGGGCGTCGCCCTCGGGTATCGGGCCCGGGTCGGCGGGCGCGGCGCCGTTCTCGATGCGGGCGGCGAGGGCCTCGGGTCCGGCGGCGTGCCACAGCCCCCAGCGGGCGACGGGACCGAGGACCTCGGTCGCGGCGGGATCGTGTTCCTCCAGGACCATGTGGAAGTTGGTGCCGCCGAAGCCGAAGGAGGAGACCGCGGCACGGCGTTTGCCGCGGCCGGGGTCGAGGATCCAGGGGCGGGCCTCGGTGTTGACGTAGAAGGGGGTGCTGGCGGGGTCGACGGCGGGGCTGGGGGTGTCGACGTTGATGGTGGGCGGCAGCACCTTCTGGTGCAGGGCGAGGGAGAGTTTGATGAGGCTGGCGGCGCCCGCGGCGGCCTTGGTGTGCCCGATCTGGGACTTGACGCTGCCGATGGCCGCGTAGCCGTGGTCGTCGGTGTCCGCCGAGACGACCGTGGACAGGGCGGAGAGTTCGGTGTGGTCGCCGACGGCGGTACCGGTGCCGTGGGCCTCGAAGAGTTCGATGGCGCCGACGGGGAGGTCCGCGTCCTCGTAGGCGCGGCGCAGGGCGAGTTGCTGGCCCTCGGCGCGGGGGGCGTAGATGCTCTTGAAGCGGCCGTCGCTGGAGCTGCCGATGCCGCGCAGGACGGAGTAGATCCGGTCGCCGTCGCGTTCGGCGTCGGCGAGGCGTTTGAGGGCGAGCATCCCGATGCCCTCGCCGATGAGGGTGCCGTCGGCGGACTCGTCGAAGGGGCGGATGAGCTGGCTCCGGGAGAACGCCGGGGTCTTGCTGAAGCACAGGTACATGAGGATCGTGTTCTCGGCGTCGCAGCCGCCGGTGAGCATCAGGTCGGCGCGGCCCTCGACGAGTTCGCTGACGGCGAGTTTGACGGCGGCGAGGGAGCTGGCGCAGGCGGCGTCGACGGTGCAGTTGGTGCCGCCGAGGTCGAAGCGGTTGGCGATGCGTCCGGCGACGACGTTGCCGAGCATCCCGGGGAAGCTGTTCTCCTCCCAGGGGATGTACGCCTTCTTGAACCGCCGGGCGATCTCCTCGGCGTCCCGCTCGCTGAGGCCGACGCTGCGCACGACCTCCTTGAGGACGGGGGTCTGGAGGCGGGCGGAGAGCGGCTGGGTGAGGGAGTTGGCGCCGGTGACGCCGAGGATGACGCCGGTGCGGGAGGCGTCGTACCAGCCCGCGCCGTCGGCTCCGGCGTCGCGCAGGACGTCGCGGGCCACGGTGAGGGAGAGCAGCTGGAGGATGTCGGTGACCTCCAGGGTGTTGGGCGGCAGCCCGAACTCCATCGGGTTGAAGGCGGTCTCGGGGAGGAAGCCGCCGCGCCGGACGTAGGTCTTGTCCTCGGCGGCGGGGTCGGGGTCGTAGTAGTCGTCGGGGTCCCAATGGGACGCGGGCACGTCCTCGATGCAGTCCGCCGCCCGCACGATGTTGTCCCAGAACTCGCGCAGGTCGCGTGACTTGGGGAAGAGGCCGGCCAGCCCGACGATCGCGATCGGCGTCTCGGCCAGACGTGAGTGCTGCACGATGGTCCTCCGGATGTCCTTACGGTGCCGCGCGTCGGGTAGGGCGGGGGTTCAGTGGCCCTGCGGGACGGCGGTGAGCAGGTCGGCGAGGGCGGTGACGGTCTCCGGTCGCTGGAGCAGCGTGTAGTGGTCGCCGGGGACGGCGAGCTGCCGCAGGGGGCGTCCGCTGAGTCCGCCCCAGCCGAGGTCGTGGCTGTCGGGCAGGAGCGAGCGGTCGGGTTTGACGACGGTGACGGTGCGGTCCAGGGGCTCGGGCAGGTAGTCGGCGGTGCACCGGTTGTTGCGGACGAGCCCGGCGTGGAAGGCGCCGTAGAGCTTGCGCATCCCGGCCGGTTCGGTGCCGGGGGGCAGGACGCCCTGGGTGACGGCGGCGTCGAGGAGGGCGTCGAGGCTGGTGAGCGCGGTGGCGTCGGTGCGCAGGCGCTGGCCGCGGCGGGCGCCGAGGTACATGGCGAACCAGCCGAGCAGCATCGCGGGGGTGAGCGCGTCGTCGGGGCGTTGGAAGGCGGCGACGGGGGCGATGGAGTCGAGGACGACGAGCGCCCCCAGTCTGCCGCCGCGGCCCTCGGCGTCGAGGCGGGCGGCGATCTCGTAGGCGACGACGCCGCCGAAGGACCAGCCGGCCAGCGCGAGCGGTCGCCGGGTCAGCCCGGCGTCCCGCAGCGCCCGCAGGCACCGGTCGGCGAGTTCCCGCACGCCGGGCACGGGGGCCGCCGGGTCGAGGCCCGCGGCGACGTACTCGGGCACGGCTCCGAGGTCGCAGAGGTACGGCTCCTGGTCCCCGGCCAGCCGCGCGGCGAGCGGCCCCCAGACGGTGGCGGGCAGCGCCCCGGGGTGCACGGCGACGACGGCGCGGGTACCCGGCTCCTCCGCCAGCCGGGTGTCCCGCTCCTCGTCCCCCGTCGGCCGCAGCGCGGTCAGCAGGGCCCGGGGGGTGGGCCTGCGGGGGGCCCGGTCAGGCCGCGGTGACATGCCGGTCGCTCTCCTCGGCTATATGCTCGGACAGGGCGGCGATCGTGGGGTGGTACCACAGGGCCGTGGCCTCCAGTTCGAAGCCGAGCCACTTCTCCAGTTCGCCCGCGAGGATCAGCGCCTCCGTCGAGTCCAGGTCGAACTCGTCGAAGTAGCGCTCCACGTCGATCTGGTCCTGGCCGACGCCGAGCCGGATGGCGAGCTTCTCGACGAGCCAGGCCCTGGCCTCTTCGGCGGTGACACGCTGCATGGGGGGTCCTCTCAGGTCCGTGTAGGTCCGTGTAGGTCCGTGTAGGTCCGTTCAGGTCGGTTCAGGTCGGTCGGTACGTCAGTGCTGGGCGGCCCGTATCTCGCGGGCGACGGCCTCGGCCGCCTTGCGCCCGGAGACGAACCCGGCCTCGTGCGAGCCGATGAGGTCGACGCCGATGCGCGGGGCGTGGAAGTAGGAGCCGGCCAGCTTGATCCGGCCGCCCGGGGCGTTGACGTCGTAGACGGTGCGCTGCATGGCCCGTACGCCGAGGTCGATGACGGGGTGGGTGAACGGCAGCTCGCGGACGACGTGTTCGTCGCGGGGCGTGATCGGTGAGTCGAGGGTGACGAAGTAGTCGCGGCGGGCGGTGAAGCCCTGGAGGGCGTTCATGTAGTAGGCGACCCAGGTGCGCGGGCGGCCGCCGACGGTCTTCAGGCCGTAGTTCCAGCTCTGCCAGCGCTCCCGGCGCGGCGGCATCGCCGCGGGGTCGGTGTGCAGGACGGCGCTGGTGGCGCTGTAGCGGACCTTGCCCAGGATCTCCGCCTGGAGCGGGGTGGGCCGCTCCAGCAGGGCGAGGGTCTGGTCGGCGTGCGCGGCGAGCACGGCGTGGTCGTGGCGTTCCTCGCCGTCGGCGGTGCCGACGAGGACCGTGCCGTCGTCGTCCTGCCGTACCCGGGTGACCGGGGTGCCGGTGCGGACGGTGCCGTGGAGTCCGGCGACGACGCGGCGGACGTACTCGACGCTGCCGCCGGAGACGGTCTTCCAGGCCACCGAGCGCCCGCCGAGCCCGCCGGGGTCGTGGGACATGAAGAACGCGATGACGGTGGTGGCGGGCATCTCCCAGATCAGTTCGGCGGGCACGGACCAGACGGCGGTGGCGAGCAGCACGACGTAGCCGTACTTGAAGGCGTCGCTGTAGCCGCCGCGGTCGAGGTACGCGCCGAGGGAGAGGTCGGTGCGCTGGCGCAGGAAGTCGCGGGGGGCCTCGCGGTGGAAGCGTTCGGCGTCCCGCCACAGGGGGAGGAAGTCGGCCGGGTAGCGGTCGGCGATCTCGGCCTCGGTGAGCTCGAACTCGTCGGTGCCGTAGTCGAGTCCGCGGTCCAGGTCGAAGAAGTCGAAGCCGCCGGTGTGGTCCAGGGCGGTCACGCCGAGCTTCTCGAAGAACGCGGTGAGTTCGGGGTAGGTCCGGGCGTTGAAGACGACGAAGGCGGTGTCGATGCCGAGGGTGCGGCCGTCGTCCTCGGTCACCTCCACGGTGTGGGCGTGGCCGCCGGGGCGGTCCTGGCTCTCGTACACGGTGACCTCGACGTCGTCGGGCAGGTGGTACGCGGCGGAGAGCCCGGCGATTCCGGCTCCGACGACTGCGACACGGGTGGTCATGGCAGGGCTGCACCTCGACTCGGGCAATCTCGGACGGCCTCGGACGGCCTCGGACGCTTCTGGCCCGCCGGTCGTCCGGCGGACGGCGCTCGAAAACCGTAGGGTCGGCTGGAAATCGTGGTCAATCAGCCCATCGACAGGCCGGGTTGGCCGATCGAATGCTTCGATACGCCGCTGTCGGGGTGTCCGGATCCGGCCGTCGGCGGCCTCCTTGGCACATGCCGGACAGAAGTCGGCGGCCCGCCGGGTGTCCGGATCCCCGGCCGCGCGGGCTCCTGTTCCTGGGACCGCCCACGGGACCGCCCGCGCGGACGGACCGCCTACGAGGGGAGCCCTCATGCCCACGATTCCCTGGATGCCCGGGGCCGACAAGGCCACCGGCCCGGCGCCCGGCGGCACCGGCCCGGCCGTGGTCATGGCGTCCCGGCTGGAACTGAGGTCCCTGCTCGGCGTGCCCCGGTTCCTCGTACTGGCGCTCGTCATCCTGCGGCAGGTGCGCGCGGCCGAGGGCTCGGTCGGGGTGTCCCTGCGGGCGGAGCCGCTGAAGCGGACGTTCTGGACGCTGTCGGCGTGGCGGGACCAGGAGGCGCTGGACGCCTTCGCCCGCACCGACCCGCACGCGGTGAGCGTGCGGCGGCTGCGGCCCGGCATGAAGGGCGCGGTGTTCGTGTTCTGGACCACCGGTCGCGACCAGGTGCCGGTCGGTTGGGAAGAGGCCCGCCGCCGCCTCGCCGAGCAGGCCGCACGGGAGACCCCGGCCGCATGACCACCACCGCCGGGTCCGGCGCCGCGCCGGTCGTCCCGTACGCCCGGCTGGTGCTGCTGGCCGCCTGCCTCGGGCTGTTCATGTCGTTCGTCGAGGTGACCGCGGCCATCTCGACGCTGCGCGCCCTCCAGGTCGACATGGGGGTGGCGCCCGCCGACCTGAGCTGGGTGTCCAGCACCTACACCCTCGTCGTCGCCGCGTGTGTGCTCTCCGGCGGGGCGCTCGGCGAACGCCTCGGGCGGCACCGGGTGTTCCTGGCCGGGGTGGCGCTGCTCGCGGCGGGTTCCCTGGTGGTGGCGACCGCGGACGGCTATCCGCAGGTGCTGCTCGGGCGGGGCGTGAGCGGTCTGGGCGGCGCGCTGGTGCTGCCGACCTCGCTGGCGCTGATCACGACGACGTTCTTCGTGGACCTGCCGCGCATGGTGCGGTACCTCGCCGTCTGGGTGTCCGTCTCCGGGATCGGCCTCGCCGTCGGCCCGCTGCTCGGCGGTCTGCTGCTCGACGTGTCGGGGTGGCGGGCGGTGTACGTGGTGAACACCCCGCTCGCCGTCGTCACGGTGCTGGTCACGCTGCGCGCGGTGACCGAGTCCCGGGTGCCGGACCGCCCGCTGGACCTGGCGGGCCAGTTCTGGGCGGTCCTCGGACTGTCGACGCTGGTGTACGGCATCGCGGTGGGTGGCCGCGAGGGGTACGACGACCCGTGGGTGGCCGGGGTCCTCGCGGTGGCCGCCGTCGCCCTGACCGCGCTGGTGGTCACCGAACACCGCGCGGCCGTGCCGATGCTGGACGTCCGGATGATGCGGAACGCCCGCTACACGGCCGCCCTGTGCGTCGCCGCGGCCTCGCTGTTCGTGTTCGTCGGCGTGGTCTTCGTGGAGGTGCTCTTCCTGCAACGGGTGCGCGGCTCCGGTCCGTTGGACACCGGGGTACGGCTGCTCCCCGCGATGCTGGCCTTCGTCGCGGCGACGTTCACCGCGCAGCGGCTCGCGGGCCGGGTGCGGCCGGGGCGGCTGCTGGCGCTGGGGTCGGTGGTCACCGCGGTCGCCGCGCTGGTGCTGCTGTTCCAGCGGCCCGACGGCTCCTACGCGGTCACCGCGCTGGGGCTCGCGCTGGTCGGCTCGGGCAGCGGGCTGGTCGTCGCGCCGTCCACGAACGCGGCGTTCGAGGTGGTCGACGGCGCGCTGATGGGCCAGGCGTCCTCGGCGGTGACGGCGTTCCGGCAGGTCGGCTCGGTGCTCGCGACGTCGGTGCTGGGCGCCGTACTCGCGCTGCGGTTCCTCGGCTCGCTGCCGGGCAGCCTGGACGAGCGGGGTGTGGCCGGTCCGGTGGCCGACCGGGTGGTGGCGGTGGCCCGGGACGGGGGTGCCGGGACGGCCGCCGTCGCACCGCCGCGGATCACCGGCGCCGTGGGTGACGCGTTCACCAGCGGGGTGCACGGCGCGCTGTGGGTGGTCGCGGGCGTGGCGTGCGCGGCGGCCGTGCTGGCCTGGACGCTGCTGGCGGCGCGGCGCCCGGAATAATGCGGGGCATGTCGTCCCGCCGTCGCCCCGCACGCGCCCTCCAGGTCACCTGCCCCTGTGGGCTGCCCGAGCCGTACGAGCGGTGCTGTGGCCGGTACCACTCGGGTGCCGCCGCCGCGCCGACCGCCGAGGCGCTGATGCGGTCGCGCTACGCCGCCTTCGTCCGCGGCGACGAGCCGTACCTGCTGCGGACCTGGCACCCGCGCACCCGTCCGGCGCGGCTCGGCCTCGATCCCGGGACGCGGTGGACGGGTCTGGAGGTCCTCGGCACCACCGACGGGTCGGCGTTCCACGCCACGGGCACGGTGACGTTCCGGGCGTCCTTCCGCGGCGGCGCGCTGCACGAGCGCAGCCGGTTCGAGCGGGTGGACGGGGCGTGGGTGTACGTGGACGGCGACTTCCCGGACTGACCGCGACCGACCCCGCGGCGGGGGTCAGGGCGCCAGGATGTCCAGTTCCTCCAGGGCGCCGAGGGTGATCTGCCGGGTCAGCTCCTCGGCGCGGGCGGTGTCGCGGGCGCGGACCGCCTCGGCGACCTGGACGTGCAGGGTGACGGCGGCCGGGTCGGGGTCCTCGAACATGACGTCGTGGTGGGTGCGGCCCGCGAGGACCTCGGCGACGACGTCGCCCAGACGGGCGAACATCTCGTTGCCGGAGGCGTCGAGGATCACCCGGTGGAAGGCCACGTCGTGGAAGAGGTAGCCCTCCAGCTGGTGGCCGCGTGAGTTGGCGACCATGCCGAGGGCGCACTCGGTGAGCTGGGCGCACTGCTCGGCGGTGGCGTGGCGGGCGGCGAGCCCGGCGGCGACCGGTTCGACGGCCGAGCGCAGCACGGTGAGCGAGCGCAGCTGCCGCGGCCGGTCGGCCCCGGCGAGGCGCCAGCGGATGACCTGGGGGTCGTAGACGTTCCACTCGCGGGTGGGCAGCACCGTGACGCCGACACGGCGGCGGGACTCGACCAGGTGCATCGACTCCAGGACCCGGACCGCCTCACGCATCACCGACCGTGACACGTCGAAGCGTTGGGCGAGTTCGTCGGTGCGCAGAACGCTGCCCGGTGGGTACTCACCCGCGGTGATCTCGGGGCCGAGGGTGTCCAGAACCCGGCCGTGCAGCCCCCGGCCCGTTGTGCTCATGCACTCAGCGTACGGGGCAGATCACGGGAACAAAAAGTCAGACTTATTTGTCACAGGGTCTTGAATTAGTCCTACGTAATGGGTTTCAGTGTGGCCGACGTCAGAAGTCGACGTCGCATGTCGAGGAAGACAGCGAGGCAGAGATGCGTACCCCCCACGTCGTCGTGGTGATGGGCGTCGCCGGAACGGGCAAGACCACCATCGGTCCCCTGCTCGCCGCCCGGCTGGGCGTGCCCTACGCCGAGGGCGACGACTTCCACCCGCCGGCCAACATCACCAAGATGTCGGCCGGTACCCCGCTCGACGACGCGGACAGGTGGCCCTGGCTGGACGCCATCGGCACCTGGGCGCACGGGCGGGCCGGGCTCGGCGGGGTGGTCAGCAGCTCCGCGCTGAAGCGCGCCTACCGCGACCGGCTCCGGGCCGCCGCCCCCGACGTGGTGTTCGTCCACCTCACCGGCGAGCGCGCGCTGATCGAGGAGCGGATGCGCCAGCGGCAGGGCCACTTCATGCCGACCGCCCTGCTGGACTCGCAGTTCGCCACGCTCCAGCCGCTCCAGCCGGACGAGGCGGGCGTCGCGGTGGACGTCTCGGGCACGCCCGAGGAGATCACCGCCCGCGCCATGGCCGCGCTGGACGCCCTCGACCCGGACGCGCCGTCGGGCACGGCCCCGTAAGGCGGATTCCCCCCGACCGCTCCACCTCCCCACCCCCCGTTCCCCACCCCCCACGTCTCCCCCTCCCCTCCCCACTCACAAGGAACTCCCGTGACCAGACTCAGCGTCGAGATGCTGGCAGCGGACCCCGTCGAGCCGATCACCTCGGCCGGTCACGCCCAGCTGGGCATCGCCGTCCTGGCGGGCATCGCCGTCATCGTCCTGCTCATCACCAAGTTCAAGCTCCACGCCTTCCTCGCGCTGACCATCGGGACGCTGGCGCTCGGCGCGTTCGCCGGGGCGCCGTTGGACAAGGCCATCGCCAGCTTCACCACCGGACTCGGCTCGACCGTGGCGGGTGTGGGCGTGCTGATCGCGCTCGGCGCGATCCTCGGCAAGATGCTCGCCGACTCCGGCGGCGCGGACCAGGTCGTGGACACCATCCTCGCCAAGGCGGGCGGCCGTGCCATGCCGTGGGCGATGGTGCTGATCGCCTCGGTGATCGGTCTGCCGCTGTTCTTCGAGGTCGGCGTCGTCCTGCTGATCCCCGTCGTGCTGATGGTCGCCAGGCGCGGCAACTACTCCCTGATGCGGATCGGCATCCCCGCCCTCGCGGGCCTGTCCGTGATGCACGGCCTGGTGCCCCCGCACCCCGGCCCGCTGGTCGCGATCGACGCGGTCGGCGCCGACCTGGGCGTGACGCTGGCGCTCGGCGTCCTCGTCGCCGTCCCGACCGTGATCATCGCCGGTCCCCTCTTCTCCCGGTACGCCGCCCGCTGGGTGGACGTCCCGGCGCCGGACAAGATGATCCCGCAGCGCGCCTCGGAGGAGCTGGACCGTCGTCCCGGCTTCGGCGCCACGCTGTTCACGATCATGCTGCCGGTCGTCATGATGCTCTCCAAGGCGCTCCTCGACATAGTGGTCGACGACCCGGAGAACACCGTGCAGCGGGTCTTCGACGTCGTCGGCTCCCCGATGATCGCCCTGCTCGCTGCCGTCCTGCTGGGCATCTTCACGCTGCTGCGGCCCGCCGGGTTCGCCAGGGAGCGGGTCTCCGGCCTCGTCGAGAAGGGGCTCGCGCCGATCGCGGGCATCCTGCTGATCGTCGGCGCGGGCGGCGGCTTCAAGCAGACGCTGATCGACTCCGGCGTGGGCCAGATGGTCCTGGAGATCTCCGAGGACTGGTCGATCCCGGCGCTGCTGCTGGCCTGGCTGATCGCGGTGGCGATCCGGCTGGCGACCGGTTCGGCGACCGTCGCGACGGTCTCGGCGGCCGGTCTGGTCGCGCCGCTGGCGGCCGACATGTCGACCAGCCACGCCGCCCTGCTGGTGCTGGCCATCGGCGCGGGCTCGCTCTTCTTCAGCCATGTCAACGACGCCGGTTTCTGGCTGGTGAAGGAGTACTTCGGGCTGACCGTCGGCCAGACCCTCAAGACCTGGTCGGTGATGGAGACGATCATCTCGGTGGTCGCGGGCGGACTCGTCCTGCTGCTGTCGCTGGTCATCTAGCGAGGCGTCACACGGCGCTCGTACGGGAGCGGCTCACCTCCGGGTGGGCCGCTCCCGTCATGTCGGTTCAGGAGTCACGGCCGCCACAGCGCGTGCTCCCGTTCCGCCCACTCCCGGCTCACCGCGCCCGTGCGCATCCCGCGGCGGGCCTCCGGGTCGGCGAGGGCCATGCCGACGTGACCGGCGATGACGACGCCCATGGTGAGCGCCAGCCAGTCGTGCACGAAGGTCGCGCTGGTGCGCCAGACCAGCGGGGTGAGGTGGGTGAACCACATGAGCAGACCGGTGCCGAGCATCACGAGGGTGGACCCGGCGAGCCAGGACGCGTAGATCTTCTGCCCGGCGTTGAACTTCCCCGCGGGCCGGGCGCCGGGGCGCGGGTCGCGGCGCAGGACGGCGCGCAGCCAGTCCCGGTCGTGCCGTCCGAAGCGGTTGAGCAGGCCGAGGTCGGTCCGCAGGGCGCGGGAGGCCAGGCCCGCCAGGACCGGCGCGGGCAGGGCGAGCCCGGACCACTCGTGGAGCGCCACCACCAGGGCGCGGCGGCCGACGAGTTGGGCGAGCTGGGGGACGTAGAGGCAGGCGGCGGTCGCGACGCAGACGCCCATCAGGACGGCGGTGGTGCGGTGCGCCCACCGCTGGGCGGCGGTGAAGCGGCGCAGCCGGGTCGCGGCCGGGGGGAGGGTCCCGACGATGCCGGGTCCGGTGGTCTCAGCTGGTCGGCGCATCGTCGCGTCCGTTCGAGCGGCCCACCCAGGCGTCGACGTCGTAGCCGCGTTCCTCCCAGTAGCCGGGGCGGACCTCGTCGGTGAGCGTGATGCCGGAGAGCCACTTGGCGGACTTGTAGAAGTACATCGGCGCCACGTAGAGGCGGACCGGGCCGCCGTGGGCGTGGCCCAGGTCCTCGTCCCGCATCCGCAGGGCGACCAGGACGTCCGCGCGGCGGGCCTGGTCGAGGGTGAGGCTCTCGGAGTAGGTGCCGTCGAAGCAGGTGAAACGCACCGCCCTGGCCGCCGGCCGCACCCCCGCGGCGTCCAGCAGCCGGGACAGGCGTACCCCTTCGAAGGGGGTGCCGGGCACCCGCCACCCGGTGACGCACTGCACGTCGCGGACCAGGCGGGTCTGCGGCAGGGCGCGCAGGTCGGCCAGGGTGAGGCGGGCGGGCCGGTCGACGAGGC
Organism: Streptomyces sp. NPDC006997; assembly: GCF_040635175.1. Lineage (NCBI taxonomy): Bacteria > Bacillati > Actinomycetota > Actinomycetes > Kitasatosporales > Streptomycetaceae > Streptomyces > Streptomyces sp. NPDC006997. The sequence goes on along the minus strand of NZ_JBEYHH010000012.1, from coordinate 6,087 downwards.
CGTCCACGGTGAGCCGGTAGCTCGTGTCGTCCCTGCGGGGCACGGAGGAGGCGACCGAGTAGTAGCGGAAGCCGCCGCCGTTGGGCAGCAGTCCGGTCAGCCCGGTGGGGTCACGGTCGGCGGCGGCGCCGAGGAAGGACTCCAGGCCGCGTTGCAGGGTGGGCGCGGCGAGCACGCCGAGGGCGCCCACGCCGAGGGTGCCGAGGAGGACGCGGCGGCCGACGGGCGGGCCGCCGGTCTCCGGCTGGTCGGGGTTCACGCGCCCCATTCGAGCACCCGCGGTCCGGGCGGGCCAGGGTCCGCGGGTGTCCGTCAGCGTTCCGTAAGCACTCGCGGAACCGCGCCGGGCCTCAGTCGGTGGTCTCCGACACCTTCTCCAGCTGGAACGCCTCGTTGCCGAGCCCGATCCGGGCGTGCACCTCGGGCCTGCGGGAGCGCAGTACGGCGCCCTGGACGAGGCCCGCGACGAGGGCGAGGCCGATGACGCCGGGCAGCAGCCAGCTCAACGCGGAGCCGGAGCCCGCGCCGATCAGGACGTCGAAGTCCTTGACGGTGTAGCCGATGATGAACAGCAGCCCGACGAGGGCGAGTCCGGAGGCGGCCAGCCGCCACAGCTGGGCGCCCGCGGCGCCGCGCCGGACGAAGAAGACGATCACGGAGACCGAGGCCACGGCCATCAGCACGGCCACGCCGAGCGCCCCGAGGTTGCCCATCCAGGTGAACAGCCGCAGCACGGGCGCGGTCGGGTCGCCCACGGGGCCGTCGTCGGTCACCGCGAAGGCGGCGACGACCACGACCGAGATCACCGTCTGGAGCAGCGAGCCGGTGCCGGGCGCGCCGCTGGCGCTGCTGGTGCGGCCGAACGCGGCGGGCAGCAGCCCCTCGCGGCCCATGGCGAAGGCGTAGCGGGCGACGACGTTGTGGAAGCTGAGCATGGCGGCGAACATGCCGGTCACGAAGAGCACGTGCAGCACGTCGGTGAAGGTGTCGCCGAGGAGGTCCCCGGTGAGGAAGAACAGCAGTCCGGCGCTCTGCTCCTGCGAGGTGCCGACGATCGCGGCGGGGCCGGTGACGACGGTGAGCGCCCAGCAGCTGACGGTGTAGAAGACGGCGATGCCGCCGATGGCGAGGAACATCACCCGGGGCACCAGGACGTGCGGGCGGCTGGTCTCCTCGGCGTAGACGGGGGCCTGTTCGAAGCCGAGGAAGGCGGCGACGCAGAAGCACAGGGCGGTGCCGATGCCCGCGCCGGAGAGGGTGTCGGGGTTGAAGGCGTGCAGGGACAGTCCCTCGGGGCCGGGGTCGGCGAGCGCGGCGACGTCGAAGATGACGACGAGGACGACCTCGATGAGCAGCAGGACGCCCAGCACGCGCGCGTTGAGGTCGATCTTCAGCCAGGCGAGCGCGCCGACGGCGAGCGCGGCCAGCAGCGCCGGTATCCACCACGACAGTTCGGTGTCGAGGTAGGTGGCGAAGAGCCCGGAGACCTCGAAGCCGAAGATGCCGTAGATGCCGACCTGGAGGGCGCTGTACGCGACCAGCGCGACGAGGGCGGCGCCCGCGCCCGCGGTACCGCCGAGGCCGCGGGAGATGTAGGCGTAGAAGGCGCCCGCGTTGTGGACGTGGCGGCTCATCTCGGCGTAGCCGACGCTGAACAGGGCGAGCACGGCGGCGAGGATGACGAACAGCAGGGGCTGCCCGACGATGCCCATCACCCCGAAGGTCGTGGGCATGACACCCGCGACCACCATGAGCGGGGCGGTCGCGGCGAGGACCGACAGCAGCAGCCCCGCGGTGCCGAGCCGGTCGGCCCGCAGGGCCCGGTCCTGCCCCTTGAAGGTGCTGATACCGGCGCGGTCGGCGGGGGGTCTGCGCGTGCTCGAACTACCCGTTGTCATGGGGGAGTCGGTCCTTTCAAGACGGCGTTCGGGGCGGGGTCGGACTTCCTGGCCCGTGCGGGGTCAGCCGGTGCCGAGCGCGCGGTCGCGGGCGGCACGGAAGACGGTGTACGGGTCACGGTCGGGGTAGGACCAGGGCTGCGGCGTGGGGTGCTCGCCGATGCGGTGGAACAGGGCGGCGGCCTCGGCGCCGCGGCCCTCGCAGACCTTGGCGTGGGCGAGGTAGTTGAGGTCGACCAGGCGGCGGGGATGGCCCTCGTGCTCCCACTCCAGCCACCAGTCGAAGGCGGCCTTCATCACCTGCCGGGCGCGGCGGCCGGTCCAGTGCCCCGAGGCGGCCGGGTCGGCGGGTTCGAAACCGGCGCCCGCGAGCACCCGGTAGCGCTCGGCGTGCGCGACGACCGGGAGGATCGCCAGCGGCGAGTCGGCGGGGGCCTGCTCGGCGGCCCAGGCGGCGAAGTCGTACGCCTCGTGCAGGGGGTCGGGTCCGGCGTCGGCGCGCTGTTCGGCGAGCCGGGCGACCAGCAGGTGGTGGGCGTGGTGGTGGTCGGCGTGCCGGGCCCGCACCAGTTCGAAGGCGCGGACCACCGCGTCCAGCGGGCCGAGGGCGCGCTCCAGCATCAGCAGGCCGAGCAGCGGGGTGGGGTCGGCGGGGGCGACGGCGGCGGCGCCGCGGCATGACTCGCGGACCCGGTCCGGTTTCTCCTTGCCGCGCAGGGCGCGCGCCACCTGGGCGACGGCGAGCAGGACGGTGGCGTCGGCGGAGTCCGGTTCGGCGAGCAGCCACTCGCGTGCCCACGCGGCGGTGTGGGACTCCTGGGCGAGCACGGTGACGCGGTGGCCGCGGCGGTCCCAGTCGTCGCCGGTGCGGGCGAGCAGGGCGCGGACGGGCTGCCACCGGCCCTGGCCGAGCGCGGTGCGGGCGGCGCCGAGTTCGGCGTCGTCGAGAGCCGCGTCGAAGGCCGTGGCCGCGCGTCTACGGCCGCGGCCGAGGGGCGGGGGTGGTGGCACCTCGGGACTACCTCGGAACTTCTGGAAACCTGCGCGGGACGGCGACGGAGGCGGCGGGGGTCACCGGCGCGCCATCGGTCGATCACGCACAGCCAACCCCCACCCCACGCCCAGCGTCAAGTGCCACCGAGACATGACACGCTTCAACCGGTCACGAAATGAAGGGAGTTGGTTAAGTGCTGTACTACTACTGCTGGGATGGAGCCCATGAACCCCGCTGACGAGATCCTCGACGTCGTCGACGAGCAGGACCGGGTCGTCGGACAGGCGCCGCGCGGCCGCGTCTACGCCGAGGGCCTGCGCCACCGCTGCGTCTTCATCCAGGCCAGGGACGCCGACGGCCGCGTCTTCGTGCACCGGCGCACCGCGACCAAGCTGGCCTTCCCCTCCCTGTACGACATGTTCGTGGGTGGTGTGGTGGGCGCGGGCGAGACCTACGACGACGCCGCCCTGCGCGAGGCGGAGGAGGAACTGGGGGTGTCCCGCCTGCCCCGACCGCGGTTCCTCTTCAAGTTCCTGTACGACGGGGGCGGCGGGGGCTCCTGGTGGTCGGCGGTGTACGACGTCCGCTGCGACCTGCCGGTCAGCCCGCAGGCGGAGGAGGTCGCCTGGCACGCCTTCCTCCCCGAGGAGGAGGTGGAGCGGCGGCTGCCGGAGTGGCGGTGGGTGCCGGACGGCCTGGCGGCGTACCAGCGGCTGAAGGGGCGCCGTACGGACGGGTAGGGTCCAACGCGTGATCGAATTCGTACGGAACGTCCGGCTGTGGTTCGCTCCCGGGCGGATCCGGGACGAGGGCACCACGCCCGACTACCGGTTCTCGCTGGCCAACGAGCGCACGTTCCTGGCCTGGCTGCGGACGTCACTCGCCCTCATCGGCGGCGGCTTCGCGGTGGACCAGTTCCTGCCGGACCTGAACCGCGGCTGGCGCATCGGCCTGGCCCTGGCGCTGCTCGCGGCGGGCGTCCTGTGTTCCCTGCGCGCGGTCAACCACTGGCTCCGCTGCGAACGCGCCATGCGCCGCGGCGAGGACCTGCCGGTGTCCCGCTTCCCGGCGCTGCTCGGCGTGGTGGTGGCGGTGGTGGCCCTGGCGATGGTCGTGATCGTGCTGGTGGGGTGGGGCGGGTGAGCGACGCGGGCGACGAACGGGACCCCGGGCTCCAGCCGGAGCGCACCCGGCTCGCGTGGCGGCGTACGACGCTGGCGGGCACCGTCGTCGCGGTCCTCGCCGTACGGGCCTCGCTGCGCGGGGGCGCCACGGCCACCGGGGCGGTCGCCGCGGCGCTGTGCCTCGCCCCGTGGCTGGCGCTGCTGCTGCTCGCGCACCGCCGTATCCGCGCCCTGTCCGCCGCCGCCCGCCCGGCGCAGCTCACCCCCCGGCACGCCGCGGCGGCGGCGCTGTGCGCGGTGGCACTGGCGGCGGGCGCGGCGGCGCTGGTCTTCTAGGACGTGTGCGGCGCTGGCCTCCGCGAGCGTGTGCGGCGCTGGCCTCCGCGAGCGTGTGCGGCGCTGGTGTCCTGGAGCGTGTGCGGCGCTGGCCTTCCAGAGCGTTTCCCAAGCGCCCGCAGAGCAACCGTAGAGCGGCCTTGGAGCACTCCTAGAGCGGCCTTGGAGCACGCGTGGAGCACGCGTGGAGCACCCGTGGACCGCCTCCACGCGTGGACCACCCGTGGACCGCCTCAGGCGCCCTCCTCCTCCCACTCCACCGTCACCACCAGCTTGCCCCTGGTCCGGCCCTCCTGGCTGGCGCGGTGGGCGTCGGCCGCCCGCTCCAGCGGGAACGTCTCGGAGACGTGGACGGAGATCGCGCCCTGCTCGGCGAGTTCCGACAGGTGGGTCAGGTCCGCGGCGTCGGGGCGGACGAAGTGGTAGTGGCCGCCGTAGTCGACCACCTCGGGGTCGGCGACGGACACCAGCCGGCCCTCGGGAGCGAGCAGGTTGGCGGAGACCTTGGCCGTCTCGCCGCCGACGGTGTCGAAGGCGGCGTCCACCCCCTCCGGCGCCAGCCCCCGCACCCGCTCGGCAAGTCCGTCACCGTAGGTCACCGGCTCCCCGCCCAGCTCCCGGACGAAGTCGTGGTTGGACTCGCTGGCGGTGCCGATCACCCGGGCCCCGAGATGGCGGCCGAGCTGGACGGCGAGGGAGCCGACACCCCCGGCCGCGGCGTGCACGAGCACCGTCTCACCGCGCTTCACCTGGAGCCGCCTGACCAGCACCTGGTAGGCGGTGAGGCCGGTCAGCGGCAGCCCGGCGGCCTGTTCGTAGGTGAGGTTGCGGGGCTTGCGGGCGAGGGTGCGCACGGGGGCGGCGACGTACTCGGCGAAGGTGCCCCGGGAGAGGAAGTCCTCCCGGACGTACCCGATGACCTCGTCACCGACGGTGAACTCGCTGACCGCGGCGCCCGGCTGCACCACCACCCCGGACACATCCCAGCCGGGGACGACCGGGAACACGGCGTCGAGGAGCCCGTCCAGGTACCCCTCCCGGCACTTCCAGTCGACGGGGTTGACGCCCGCCGCCCGCACCTTCACCAGCACGCTGTCGGGGCCGACCTTGGGCTCGGGCCGCTCGCCGTACTCCAGCACCTCGGGACCGCCGTACCGGCTGTAACTGATCGCCTTCATGCCACCGACCCTCCGGGGTACCCGGGCCGTACGCAACCGGGATGACCCGATATGCGCCATCCGCGTGGCGGCCCGGCCGGACCCGGCACACGATCGTCCCGACCGCATCCGCACCGAAGGTGAGCACCATGACCACGACGCAGCACCACGAACACGCCGCCCACACCCACGCCCACGGCCCCGGCTGCGGACACACCGAGGTCCCGCACGGCGACCATCTGGACTACGCCCACGACGGCCACCTGCACCGCGAGCACGGGGGCCACTGGGACGAGTGCGAGCCCACCGGGCACGCCACCCACGCCGCGCACGAGCACCGGCACGGCGAGGGCTGCGGGCACGCGCGCGTGGCCCACGGCGACCACGTCGACTACCTCCACGACGGCCACCGGCACGCCGCGCACGACGGCCACTGGGACGACCACTGACCCACTCCGCACCCCCGGACGGCCGCCCCCGCCGGGGGCCCCGGCCCCCCCAGGCCCCGCCCCCCGCCGAGCCCCCCCCACGCCGCCAACACCCCCCCGTCGGCCCCCAGACAGTGGACCTCCAACCCG